>SKNG01000324.1 GCA_007120685.1 Paracoccaceae bacterium
CCGGTCAAGCCTGCCGCTGCGTCGTCGCCTTGTCCGTGCCCCTTTTCCCGGCGCCGGGCTTGCGCTATCTGGGCCGTGCCCCGGACCCAAGCGCCCGGCCTGCGCGAAAGGATGCCCATGACCTTCGAAAAACCCGGCCCTGTCGAGGAAAACTGGCGCGACGCCATTTCCGCCATCGAAGAGATCATCGACGATGCACGCAACGGCCGGATGTTCATCCTGGTCGACCATGAGGACCGCGAGAACGAGGGCGATCTGGTCATCCCCGCTCAGATGTGCACGCCCGAGGCGATCAATTTCATGGCCATGCACGGGCGCGGCCTGATCTGCCTGACCCTGCCGGGCGCGCGCATCGACGCGCTGGGCCTGCCGCTCATGTCCACCAACAACGCCAGCCGGCATGAGACCGCCTTTACCGTGTCGATCGAGGCGCGCGAAGGCGTGACCACCGGCATCTCCGCCCATGACCGCGCGCGCACCGTGGCCGTGGCCATCGACCCGTCGAAAACCGCCGCCGATATCGCCACGCCGGGCCATATCTTCCCGCTGCGCGCGCGCGAGGGCGGCGTGCTGGTACGCGCGGGCCATACCGAGGCGGCGGTGGATATTTCACGGCTGGCCGGGCTGAACGCATCCGGCGTGATCTGCGAGATCATGAAGGAAGACGGCACCATGGCCCGGCTGCCGGATCTGGTGGCCTTTGCCCAGCGCCACGGGCTGAAGATCGGCACCATTTCCGACCTCATCGCCTATCGCCGCCGGCATGACAATCTGGTGCGCGAAACCGCCAGCCGGCAGGTGCGGTCAGCCCATGGCGGCGACTGGCAGATGCGCGTCTTCACCGACCAGACCCAGGGGGCCGAGCATATCGTGCTGACCATGGGCGATCTGTCGGACCCCGCGCCGGTGCTGGTGCGGATGCATCAGTTGAACCCGCTGGAGGATGTGCTGGGCGTGGGCGAGGGGCATGCGGGCGACCTGCAGGGCGCGATGCGGATGATCGCGGGTGCCGGGCGCGGCGTGGTGGTGCTCTTGCGCGACACCACGATGAAACTGGCGCTCGATGATGGCGCCAGCCCTCAGACGCTGCGCCAATACGGGCTGGGCGCGCAGATTCTGGCGGCGCTGGGCCTGCATGAGATCACGCTGGTCACCAATTCGCCCCGGCCCCGCGTGGTGGGGCTGGATGCCTATGGCCTGTCCATCGCCGGCACCCACCCCATCCCGAAGGAGTAAGCCATGGCCGGCCAGAGCCATTACACCCTGCCGCTGCCCGTCTTCGACAAGCCGGTGAAGGTGCTGATCGTCGTTGCGCCCTATTACCGCGACATCGCCGACCACCTGATCGCCGGCGCCCAGGCGGTGCTGGAAAAGGCCGGCGCCACGCATGAACTGATCGAGGTGCCGGGCGCGCTGGAAGTGCCCAGTGCCATCGGCCAGGCCTTCCGCATGGCGCATTTCGATGGTTTTGTGGCGCTGGGCTGCGTGATCCGGGGCGAGACGACGCATTACGAGACGGTGTGCAACGATTCCTCGCGCGCGCTGACGCTTCTGGGCCTGCAGGGTGCCTGCATCGGCAACGGCATCCTGACGGTAGAGAATTACGCCCAGGCCGCCGTGCGCGCCGATCCGGCCGATCAGGACAAGGGCGGCGGCGCGGCGGCGGCGGCGCTGCATCTGGCAGCGCTGGCCCGGCGCTGGGGCAAGCCACGGGGCGGCATCGGCTTCCGCCCGCTGGGCGAGGAGACGTTGCTGGCGGGCGGCGCGCAGGATGGCACCGCGCAGGCCGGGGGCCGTCGCGGATGAGCAAGCCCGACAAGCGCGCCCTGCGCGGCGCGGCGCGGTTCTATGCCGTGCAGGCGCTGTTTCAGATGGAGACCAGCGGCCAGACCGTGGAACAGGTTCGCCGCGAATTCGAGACCCACCGCATCGGCGCCGAAACCGGCGAGGCGGGCGAGGCCTGGGTCGAGGCCGATGCCCGCTTCTTCGGCAGCCTGATCGACGGGGCGGTGAACCATCAGGCGCGCATCGACCAGATGACCGACCGCGCGCTGGTGGCGAAATGGCCGATCGCGCGCATCGACCCCACCCTGCGCGCGCTGTTTCGTGCCGCCGGCGCCGAACTGGTGGAAACCGAGACGCCGCCGAAGGTGGTGATCACCGAATATGTGCGCCTGGCGCAGGATTTCTTTGCCGAGGGGCGCGAGGCGAAATTCGTCAACGCCGTGCTGGATCACATGGCGCGCGCGGCCCAGCCGCAGGCGTTCCAGACGCCCTGAGATCGGGGCGTTTCGCCTGTGGCGGCGCGGGAAAACGGGCCTTCGAAGGCCCGTGAAACGCGCGTTCGAACGCGCGTTCTTGCCATCCGGAGTGCTGCGACGATTGGTTCATTGGACAGACGGGCCGACAGCGCCTATCTTGCCCACCATGCAAGGAGCAACGGGCATGACAGACAAAACCGCATCCTCCCCCGATTATCTCGGCTATGACGAGGGGCACCGCCTGCCGCGCCTGGTGCGGCTCTACATATGGCAGTGCCTGATCGGTTTCGGCCTCTCGGGCCTCTTCACCGCGCTGCTGCTGTGGTTCAATGTTGCCGGGCTGTCCTCGCTGGTCATGGCCACGCAGGGCGGCTTCATGGCGCTGTTCCTGCTGTTCTTCTTCAACGGCCTGGTCTTTGCCGGGGTGCAATTCGCCATCACCATCATGCGCATGGCCGGCGATGACGGGCAGGGCGGCGGGCGGCGCGAGAACGTGCTGGCAGCCGTGCCGGGGCGCATCCTCTCGGCCCTTTCCCGGCCGCGCCCGATCCAATCGCCCG
>SKNG01000125.1 GCA_007120685.1 Paracoccaceae bacterium
CGCCGCGGCCCAGAGCACCGCTGCCGGCAGCGCCCGCGCCGCCAGGCCGGGGCGCGGCGCCAGGGGTTCGGCCGGCACGCGCCCGCCCAGCATCCGGCGCAGCGTTGCATCGCGGTCAAGCCAGTGGTGCTTCAGCGCCCCGGCCACATGCGCCAGCGTCAGCCCGGCCAGCAGCCACAGCGCGACCCGGTGCAGGGTGCCGAACTGCGCCGAAAGCGCAGCATCCTGCGGCACCAGCGGCAAGGTCTGGCCAAGCGGCCACCAGATCGGCGCGAAGCCTGCGCTGCTGGCATGGTGCAGCCAGCCGGTAAGCGGCACCGCCAGAATGCCCAGATAAAGCGCCCAGTGCACCGCGCCGGACAGCCGGCGCATGATCGGCGGATGCGCCGCCAGCGGCGCCGGCGCCGGCACCGCCAGCGCCCAGCCGATGCGCAGGATCGCCACCGCCAGCACGGCAATTCCCAGGGTCTTGTGAGTGCTGAACAGCGCCGCCTTGACAGCGAATTCGGCGCCCGTCTCCATCGGCCAGGCGGTGGCGGTGAAGCCCAGCGCATACATCGCCACCAGCAGCGCCACCACCAGCCAGTGCAAGGCCCTGGCCACGGCGCCATAGGCGTGAGCGGCGCGCGCGCTGGTCCGGTCAGCGCCCATGCGGGAGCCTTTGAAGGGGGCGGAAACTGGCGGGACGGATCAGCATGTCGGCACCCTAGCCACGCCATAGGCAGCGTTCAAGCGGCAAGCTTGGCCCGCCGGACCAGGGCCGGGCTGCGTGCTCGAAAAGGTCCTTAATTCCCGTTGCGTAAATTTCTTAGCACGCTAAGGTTTTCAGGCGGCGGCACCGGCAACAAACCGGACCGGGGAGGGTCTGCCGGATGCAGTGCCGCGTGAAGCCGAAGCAACAAACGCGCACAAGTAAGGCGCAAGGGAGGAAACATGACCAACGCACGCAAGGAAGTCGCCGCAGGGCTGGGCCGCTGGGTTGGGGTGCTGGGCGTCGCCGCACTGATCTCGGTACCGTCCGGCCCGGTTCAGGCCGAGCCGATGGAGCTGGAGGTGGATCTGAGCCATACCTCGGTTCATTTCCTCATCGGGCATGGCGGGGTCGCCAAGGTGATGTATCAGTTCCGCCAGCTCAACGAGGTGAGCGTGGTGTTCGACCAGGAGGATGTCTCCAACAGCCGGGTCAGCGCCGAGATCGAGGCCGCGAGCCTGGATTCCAACCATTACTACCGCGACAACTACACCCGTTCGTCTACCTTTCTGGACGTGATCAACCACCCGCAGATCACCTTCGTCAGCACCGAGATCGCCCAGACCGGCGAGAACACGGGCACCATGATCGGCGACATGACCATCCGCGGCGAGACCCGGCCGGTGACATTCGACGTGACCTTCAACGGCACCGTCGAGCATCTGAGCGGGCGCTACATGATCGACGGGTTCGAGGCGACGGCCGTGTTCGACCGGCGCGATTTCGGGGTCGAGGCCTTCAGCCCCTGGGTGGGTCACGAAATCGAGGTGATGATCCAGCTTGAAGGCATCCACGGCCGCCAGTGAGGCATCGCCACAGGGGGCCATGTGACCGCCGCCCTTTTGATCGTCAACCGGGCGCACGCCAAGCGCCCGGTTTTCCTGCCGATTGGTGGCAGTATAAAACGCGAGGCCGATGATGAAGCTGTGCCGGTTCGATACCGACCGCCTGGGGCTGGTGCTGGGGGATATGGTGGCCGATGTCTCGGCGGTGCTGGATGACCTGCCGGCCTGGCGCTGGGTGCCGCCGCCGGGTGACGCGCTGATTGCGGCACTGCCGGACCTGCGGCCACGGATCCAGGCGCTGGCGGAAACCGCGCCGCGCCTGCCGCTGGCGGGGCTGCGGCTGGCCGCACCGGTCGCCGCGCCGTCAAAGGTGATCGGCGCACCGGTCAACTATCATGACCATCTGGACGAAGCCCAGGCCGATGCCGATCTGCATCACGGCCAGACCGTGCATCCGATTGACAGGATGGGCTGTTTTCTGAAGGCGACATCGGCGCTGGCCGGCCATGGCGCAGTGATCGCCCTGCCCTTCGACGACCGGCGCGTGGATCACGAGGCCGAAGTGGCGGTGGTGATCGGCCGCACCGCCCACAAGGTTCCGGCAGAGGCGGCGCTGGCGCATGTGGCGGGCTATGCACTGGCGCTGGACATGACGGTGCGCGGCCCGCAGGAACGTTCGCTGCGCAAGTCCTGCGACGGTTTCGCGGTGCTGGGCCCCTGGCTGGTGACGGCGGACGAGATCGCCGATCCCGGCGCCATCGGCTTCGAGTTGACGGTGAACGGCACGGCGCGGCAGGCGTCGGACACGCGCTATCTGATCCGCTCGATCCCGGAACTGATCGAGATGGTCTCGGCCTTCTACACGCTGCACCCGGGCGACGTGATCATGACCGGCACGCCGGCGGGGGTGGCGCCGGTGGCACCGGGCGATGTGGTTGTCGTCACCAGCCCGGCGCTGGGGCGGCTGGAGGTCAGCATCGGCTGAGGCGCCGCGCGGCCATGGCATCGCCCGGCGGCGAGGCGTTCAGTAAAGCACCGACGGCAACCACAGCGCGATGGCCGGGAAACCCACCAACAGCGCGATCCCGGCGGCATGGGCGGCCAGAAAGGGCAGGATCCCGCGATAGATCTGCGTGATGCGGATTTCGCGCCGTTGCGCGGCGATGACGAAGATGTTCAGCCCCACCGGCGGCGTGATCAGCCCCACCTCGGCCGCCATCAGCACCAGGATGCCGAACCAGACCGGGGAATAGCCGACCTCGATGGCGATGGGCAGGA
>SKNG01000032.1 GCA_007120685.1 Paracoccaceae bacterium
GGGGTGCCAGACACGGGGTGATTGAATGAACCTGTTCAACGAGATGCGGGCGCTGGTGCTGGACTGTCTGGGCGCGATGGTGGCCGAGGGGGTGTTGCCGGGCGGTCTGGCCTTCGACGCCGTGGCGGTGGAGCCGCCGCGCGACCCCGCGCATGGCGACATGGCGACGAATGCCGCGATGGTACTGGCCAAACCAACCGGATCGAGGCCGCGCGAAATTGCCGAGGCGCTGGCGGCGCGGCTGGTGGCGGATGCGCGGGTCGCCTCGGCCGAGGTGGCGGGGCCGGGCTTTCTGAACCTGCGGTTGGCGCCCGAGGTCTGGCAGGGGGTGGTGGCCGCCGTGCTGGCTGCGGGGCGGGATTTCGGGCGCTCGGACCTGGGCGCGGGGCGGCGGGTGAACGTGGAATTCGTCTCTGCCAACCCCACCGGGCCGATGCATGTGGGCCATGTGCGCGGCGCCGTGGTGGGCGATGCGCTGGCGAGCCTTCTGGCCTTTGCCGGCTGGGAGGTCACCCGCGAATACTACATCAACGACGGCGGCGCGCAGGTCGATGTGCTGGCACGCTCGGCCTATGAGCGCTATCGCGAGGCGCACGGCCTGTCGCCCGAGATTGCCGAGGGGCTTTATCCGGGCGATTATCTGATCGAGGTCGGCGAGGCGCTGAAAGCCGAATTCGGTGACCATTATCTGGACCGGCCTGAGGGTGAATGGCTGACCGCTTTCCGCGACTTTGCCACCGAGCGCATGATGGCGATGATCCGCACCGATCTGGCCGCGCTGGGCGTGACCATGGATGTCTATGCCAGCGAGAAGGCGCTTTACGGCACCGGCCGGATCGAGGCGGCGCTGGAGCGGTTGCGCGAGCAGGGCTTGATCTATGAAGGCGTGCTTGAGCCGCCCAAGGGCAAGACCCCCGAGGACTGGGAGCCGCGCGAGCAGACCCTTTTCCGCTCTACCGCGCATGGCGACGATGTGGACCGGCCGGTGCAGAAATCCGATGGCGGCTGGACCTATTTCGCCCCCGATATCGCCTATCACTGGGACAAGATTGAACGCGGCTATGACGCGCTGATCGACATCTTCGGCGCCGATCACGGCGGCTATGTGAAGCGGATGAAGGCGGCTGTGGCGGCGCTGTCGGACGGCAAGGTGCCGCTGGAGGTCAAGCTGATCCAGTTGGTCAAGCTCTACAAGAACGGCCAGCCCTTCAAGATGTCGAAGCGCGCCGGCACCTTCGTCACTCTGCGCGATGTGGTCGATGAGGTGGGCGCCGATGTCACCCGCTTCACCATGCTGACGCGCAAGAACGACGCCGCGCTTGATTTCGATTTCGACAAGGTGCTGGAGCAGTCGCGTGACAACCCGGTCTGGTATGTGCAATACGCCCATGCCCGTATCGCCTCGGTCCTGCGCAAGGCGGCGGCCGCGGGGCTGGCCACGGATGACGCCGCGCTGGCGGGCGCGGACCTGTCGCGGCTGGACCACCCGGCCGAACTGGCGCTGATCCGGCGGCTGGCGGACTGGCCGCGGCAGGTGCAAATAGCCGCCCGCGCGCAGGAGCCGCATCGCATCGCGGGCTACCTGACCGAGCTGGCTGCCGATCTGCACACCCACTGGAACCGGGGCAATGACGCGCCCGAATTGCGCTTCCTGCAGGACGACCCGGCGGATTCGGCCGCAAAACTGGCGCTGGCGCGTGCCACGGGCGTTGTTATTTCCGCAGGTCTTGCTATTCTGGGGGTCACGCCGGCGCAAGAGATGCGCTGAACGCACGGCTGGCGTGTCCATGGCGCTGACGGGGCAACAGGCAGTTTACGCCCCGTTTCGCGTGACCAGAGCAGAAGGCTGAACCGGGATCAACCCGGTCGGCACATGAGGCGAGCATGGCACAGATGCGTGATGAGGCCTATCGGGCCGACATGCCGGGCACCGCGCTGCCCCCGCAGTCGGCGACGATATTGAATTGGATCGGGGCGGCCCTGTCGCTGGCGCTGCTGATCGGTGTCTGCGCATGGGGCTACCGGTTGATGGTGCGCGATGTCAGCGGCGTGCCCGTCGTTCAGGCCCTGGCCGGGCCGATGCGCATATCGCCGGATGATCCGGGCGGGCGACGTGCCGCGCATCAGGGTCTGGCGGTCAATGTGGTCGCCGCCGAGGGGCAGGCCGCGGCGGCGTCAGAGACCGTCGCGCTGGCCCCGCCGTCAGTGGCGCTGGAACCCGGGGACCGGCAGCCGCAGCGCACGGTCGCGCCGCAGCATTCGGATGACGACCCGCTTGCTGGCGCGTCCTTGCGCGCCACCGCCGCGGCGCCATCAACCGCGGCGGATACCGAAAGCCTGCAGGACAGCGACCGGGCCGACGCATCACCCGGGCGGTTGCCCGAGGTGATCCCGTCGCGCTCGCCCGTTCCGCCGCGCCGCCCCGTCGGGCTAAGCGCGCGCGTCGCAGCCAGCGGCCCGGTCCCTGACCAGGCCACCGACGCTGCTGCCGAGGCCGTGTTGCAAGAACTGGCCACGCGCATCGCCGCCCCACGCGTGATCGAGGTCGATCCGGCGTCGCTGCTGCCTGGCACGCGGCTGGTGCAATTCGGGGCCTTCGATGACAAGGACGCCGCACGTGAGCGATGGTATGTCCTTGCCGAGCGGTTTCCCGATCAGATGGCCGGCCGGGACCGGGTGATCGAGCAGGCGACAGCCGGGGGCAGCATCTTTTTCCGGCTGCGCGCGCACGGTTTCGCCGACGAGCCAGAGGCGCGCCGCTTCTGCGCGGTCTTCCTGCACGAAAGCATCGATTGTATCCCGGTGCAGGTCCGGTGACGGTCCGGTGAAGGGCGCGCGGTGACGGCGGCGGCGATCCTGGGCTGCGAGGGCACCGCGCTGACCCCGGCGGAGCGGCGGTTCTTTGCCCGCGTTCGGCCCTGGGGGTTCATCCTTTTTGCGCGCAATGTCGCCGACGCCGGGCAACTGGTGCGGCTGACCGAGGACCTGCGCCAGGCGGCCGAGCACCCGGCACCGGTTTTCGTGGATCAGGAGGGTGGCAGCGTCCAGCGCCTGCGCCCGCCGCTTGCGCGCAACTGGCCCGATGCCAGCGCCCAGACCGGCGGGCAGGCGGCGATCCGGCTGCGCCACCGGCTGATGGCGGCAGAGCTGCGCGCCTGCGGGATCGACGGCAATTGCGCGCCGGTGATCGACGTGGCCTCGGCCCATACCCACCCTTTCTTGCAACGCCGTATCTGGCCCGGGGACGCGCAGGCGGTGGCGGCGGCGGGCCGGGCGGCGGCCGAGGGGCTGCTGGCGGGCGGGGTGCTGCCGGTCATCAAGCACCTGCCCGGCCATGGCGCCGCCGATGCCGACAGCCACCATGACCTGCCCCGCGTGCGCGCCCCGCTGGCCGAGTTGGAAGCGCGCGACTTCGTGCCGGTGCGCGCGCTGTCGGACATGGCGCTTGGCATGAGCGCGCATGTGGTGATCGAGGCGCTGGACCCCGAGCGCCCGGCGACGCTCTCGCCCGTGGTGCTGGCCCATCTGCGGCGGGCGCTGGGCTTTGACGGGCTGTTGATGACCGATGACATCGGCATGAACGCGCTGGGCGGGCCGATGGCCCGTCGCGCGGCCGATGCGCTGGCCGCGGGCTGCGATATCGTGCTGCACTGTTCCGGCGATCTGGCCGAGATGGAAGCCGTGGCCGAAGCCACCCCGCCGCTGACCGGTGCCGCGCAGGCCCGCGCGGCGCGGGCACTGGCCGCCCGCCGGACACCCCAGCCAATTGACATTGCCGCGGCGCAGGCCGAACTTGACAGGCTGATGGGGCAAGCAGGGGCCTGACCTGGCGATGGTGGCACAGGATGCGCAGGAACCCGGTGACGGGGCAGCCCCGGCTATGGCCGAGCGGCTGGCGGGCGAGGCGCTGATCGTCGATGTCGACGGGTTCGAGGGACCGCTTGATCTGTTGCTGACCCTCGCCCGGCGCCAGAAGGTCGATCTGCGGCGCATCCCGGTGCTGCAACTGGCCGAGCAATATCTGCGCTTCATCGAGGCCGTGCGCGCCCTGCGCATCGAACTGGCGGCGGATTATCTGGTGATGGCGGCCTGGCTGGCCTATCTGAAATCGCGCCTGCTGCTGCCCCCGGACCCGGCCGAGGACGGCCCCTCGGCCGAGGACATGGCCGCCCATCTGGCGTTTCAGCTGGAACGACTGGAAGCGATGCGCGAGGCCGCCGCCCGGCTGATGGCGCGCGACCGGCTGGGGCGCGACATCTTTGCCCGTGGCGCGCCGGAAGTGGTTACCGTGGCGCGCTCCAAGCAGTATTCCGCGACGCTGCTGGACCTGATGCAGGCCTATGCCCGCCTGCGCACGCGCGACGACTTCCGCCCCTATGCCTTTGATCGCAGCGATGTGTTTCCGATGGAAGCGGCGCTGGAGCGGCTGCGCGACATGCTGGGCCATCAGGGAGACTGGGCGGAACTGGCCCATTACCTGCCGCCCGGGTGGCGCGGGGCGGGCAAGCGGCGACGCTCGGCCATGGCCTCTACCTTCGCTGCCTCGCTGGAACTGGCCAAGCAGGGACGGGTGGAATTGCGTCAGGCCGAGACCTTCGCACCAATCCGCCTGCGGCCGCGCCGGCCCGGTGGCCAGGACAACGGTCACGGTGGCGGCGATGGCGGAGGGGCAGCATGAACGACCGGCCGGTTCCCCCGCCTGCTGCCACGCCGGGCCTGTTTCCCATCCCCCCCCTTGCCGAGCAGGAACGCATGATAGAGGCGATCCTCTTTGCCAGTGCCGAGCCTGTGAGCAGCGCCGAACTGGCCCGCCGGCTGCCCGAGGGCTGCGACGTGGCCGAGGCGCTGGCGCATCTGCGCTCGCGCTATGCCGGGCGGGGAGTGGTGCTGGTGCGGGTGGGCGAGGCCTGGGCCTTTCGCACCGCGCCGGATCTGGCCTGGCTTATGCACAGCGAACAGGTCGAACAGCGCCGCCTCAGCCGCGCGGCGATCGAGACGCTGGCCATCGTCGCCTATCACCAGCCCGTCACCCGCGCCGAGATCGAGGAAATCAGGGGCGTGGCGGTATCGCGCGGGACCATCGATCAGTTGCTGGAACTGGACTGGATCCGGCTGGGCCGGCGCCGGATGACCCCGGGCCGGCCGGTGACCTTTGTGGTGACGGAGGCGTTTCTGGATCACTTCGGGCTGGAAAGCGCGCGCGATCTGCCCGGGCTGAAGGAATTGCGCGAGGCCGGTTTGCTGGACAGCCGCCCACTGCCCGGCGCTGCGGAGGCGGAGGCGGAGGAGGAAGACGCGGAAGACGTAGGTCAGCGCCCGCTTTTCGACGAATAGGGTTGGTCCTGCCGTGCGGCGCCGGTTGGCAGGGTTTCGCCTGCCGACATCAAGTTTCCGCGTTCGCCGTGTGCAACAGTTGTCGCCCTTGCCGGGCTTCTTTATCGTCAGCGACAATCCGATCCAGCCCGGCTACACAGATCGGGTCTTGTGCAGTCGGCATCGGTGATCGGCACATATGGAAGGAAACCAGATGAAACTTCGCCTTGCACTTCCCGCCGTTCTTGTCGCAACGCTGGCGGTGTCGGCCTGCGATACCATGACGCCGGGCGAGCGTGCGGTCGTGGGCGGGCTGACCGGCGCTGCGGCCGGGCTGATCACCGCCAATGCGCTGCGCGCCAATCCCAACTGGACCATCGTCGCCGCGCTGGGCGGGGCGGCCGCCGGCTCGCTGGTGGCGCGCAACGCCGCCACGAACGAATGCGCTTATTCCGACGGGCGCGGGAACTACCGCGTGCGCCGCTGCTGACGAGGCCGGGAAACCGCCCCCAGCTTTTCCGATGACGCGCCGGACAAGCGGATAGCGAAACGCCGACGCCGGCCTGGTCGCGCTCCTTTCCCGTATCCCGCTGCGCCCGGCCTCTCTGCAGCGCCGGGCGCCTCATACCGATCTTGCGAAGGCGCTTCCCCCCGGCAGCCAAGCACCGGTGAGACCTCGTCACACACTTTCGGGTTGATCGCCTCGGCCAGAACGGACGGCAACGGAAGACGGGCTTTGGAAAGCCCGTTTGCACGCGCCTTCGAAGGCGCGTCACCTGCGCCTGCTGAAGCGATCGGTCGCAATTGGTATCAGAACAGGCTCAACTGCGCGTCGGTGTCGCCTGTCGCCTTGCCGCGCCGGGTGTCTTCCGGGGGGCGGAACGCTTTGCAATTCAGCGGCGGCAGACGCTCGGCATAATCCAGCCGCCGCCGCATCAGCGCCACCCGCCGGGCGATCAGCGCCGCCTCCGGCCCCTCGCCCCGGAACCGGGCACCGAAGCGCGCCGCGTTCTCGGCCCCGCCGCGGGTGGCCCGCACCGCGCGCATCACCCGCTCGGCGCGCTCGGGCATCTGCCGCGCCAGCCAGTCGCGAAACAGCGGTGCCACCTCATGCGGCAGCCGCAGGAGGCTCCACCACGCGGCCTGCGCACCGGCTTCCCGCGCCGCCGTCATCACCCGTTCGACCTCGTGATCGGTCAGGCCGGGAATGACCGGCGCCAGCATCAGCCGCACCGGGATGCCTGCCGCCCGCAGCGCCGCGATGGTCCGCAGCCGCCGCGCGGGCGCCGGCGCGCGCGGCTCCATTGCGCGGGCCAGACCGGCATCCAGCGTGCTCAGCGAGATGCCGACCTCGGCCAGTCCCAGCGCCGCCATCTGAGCCAGAATGTCGATATCACGCTCGATCAGCGCGGCGCGGGTGGTGATGGTGACCGGATGGCGCCAGTCGCGCAGCACCACCAACACCGCCCTGGTGATCCGCCTTTCGGCCTCGACCGGCTGCCAGGGGTCGGTGTTCGACCCCAGCGCCAGCGGCGCCACGCGATAACCCTTCCGCCCCAGTTCGCGCGCCAGCACCGCCGGCGCATCAGGGCGCGCGATCAGCCGGGTTTCGAAGTCCAGCCCGGGCGACAGGCCCAGATACGCATGGGTCGGGCGGGCATAACAATAGATACAGCCATGTTCGCAGCCCCGATAGGGGTTCAGCGCGCGGTCGAAGCCCAGATCGGGCGAGCGATTCCAGCTGATCACGCTGCGCGGCCGTTCGGTGGTGACATCCCGCCGAACGACCTGCGCCTCTTCTGGCGGCTGCCAGCCGTCATCCACCCATTCCCGCGAAAGGGTGTCGAACCTCGGGGCCGGCTGGGAAAGCGAAGCCCGGGCCCGGGCTTGCCGGTGCGGATCGGCGGGGGGCAGGGGGCGCGGGGACATGGCATCCATGAGAACGATAAAAGAACATTTGTCAATCCCCGCAGCGCCGGCAGAAGCGGAAGTCGCCTTTCATCCGGCAGCGGTCGGAAAAGGAACAGTGCCTGCGCGGCTTTTGGCGCATGCCGGCGCAAAAGGCGTTTCCTGAGGATTGGCGTTATGGCCGAAGACGAAGAGATAATTCTGTCCGAACTCGACGATGACGAGCTTGTCCAGCAGATGATGGACGACCTCTATGACGGGATGAAGGACGAGATCGAGGAGGCTGTTCAGATCCTCCTGGAGCGTGGCTGGACGCCCTATGACATCCTGACCAAGGCGCTGGTGGCGGGGATGACCATCGTGGGGCATGACTTCCGCGACGGCATCCTGTTCGTGCCAGAGGTGCTGCTGGCGGCGAATGCCATGAAAGGTGGCATGGCGATCCTGAAGCCGCTGCTGGTGGAGACCGGCGCGCCGCGCATGGGCAAGATGGTGATCGGCACGGTGAAGGGCGACATCCACGACATCGGGAAGAACCTGGTGGCCATGATGATGGAGGGCGCGGGGTTCGAGGTGGTCGATCTGGGCATCAACAACGCGGTGGAGAAGTATCTGGAGGCGCTGACGGCCGAGCAGCCGGACATTCTGGGCATGTCGGCGCTGCTGACGACGACGATGCCCTACATGAAGGTGGTGATCGACACGATGGTCGCGCAGGGGATCCGCGACGACTACATCGTGCTGGTCGGCGGCGCGCCGCTGAACGAGGAATTCGGCCGGGCGATCGGCGCCGATGCCTATTGCCGCGATGCCGCGGTGGCGGTGGAGACGGCCAAGCAGTTCGTGGCGCGCAAGCACAACCGGCTGAGCGCCTGAGCGGGTCCGGTTGCGGCCAGGACCGGGAGCAAGGCTTTTAAGGAAAAGCCTTGCAAAGAAATTGCTTAATTTCTTTGCTGCCGCGCGGGGTGCTGGGCGTCAGCCTCCGATCCGACGCCGCATCAGCCGGGCATAAAGCGCGGGCGACAGGCGGTTGATCCACCAGCTTGCCCAGGCCACCCTTCCTGCCGGGATGAAGGCGCGGCGTCGGACCACGCCCTTCAGGATGATGTCGGCAGCGGCTTTCGGGCTCATTTCATCAAACCCGTCGCTGGCCGATCCGGGACGGGCGGTGCCGTCTGCCTGCGCCTCGGCCCGGCCGGGGTTGGTGGCGACGAAGGAAGGCGCGGCGATCAGGCAGGCCACGCCATGCGGCGCCTCCTCGCTGGCCAGCGACTTGAAGAACCCCTCCAGCGCATGCTTGCTGGCCGCATAGGCGGTGCGGTGATGCAGGGGCGCAAAGCCCGCCACCGAAGAAACTGCCAGATGCACGCCGCGCGCCCGGCGCACCGCTGGCAGTAGGTGACGGGTCAGGGCCACGGCGGCGAAGTGGTTGATCGCCATCACCCGGCGGTGGCTGGCCAGGTCGCTGTCGGCAAGGGCGCGGATATGGGTGATGCCGGCGGCGTGGATGACCAGATCGATGGCGGGGGTAGTGGCGGTGATCCGCGCCGCCGCCTCGGCCACCGCCGCGTCCTCGGTCAGATCCAGTCCCAGCGGGGTAACCTGCGGCCCGGCCATCGCATCGAGCGCCGGCGAGGGCAGGTCCAGCGCCCAGACCTGCCAGCCCCGCGTCACCAGCCGCGCTGCCAGTGCCCCGCCCAAACCCCCGGCGGCGCCGGTGATGACCGCGACGCGGCTCACTGTTCCATCCTGCGCTGCGCGTCCTGCCACCAGAGCTCGAACGCCTGTAGGCTGGTCAGGCGGGGGGTATAGCCGAAGGCGGCTTTCAGCGCCGTATTGTCCAGCACCGGCCGGTATTGCAGGAAGCCCAGCTGTTCCGGCCCGTAGCGGGTCAGGCCCAGCGGGCGCGCCAGGGTCAGCGCCGCGCGCAACAGCCCCGGCGGCATGCGGCGCACCCGCTTGCCCATCACGGCCGCCAGCGCAGCGATCCCCGGTGCCCCGTCGCCCGCGACGTTGAAGATACCCGCCGGCCCGTCCCCTGCCGCGCGGGCCAGCACCGCCACCAGATCGTCGATCCAGATGAACACGAAGGGGCTGTCGCTGCCCGTTACCGCCAGCGGCCGGGGTTTGTGGAAAAGCGCCGTGATCTGGTTTTCCAGCCCCGGCCCCAGTACCGTGCCCACGCGCAGCACCACCTGCTCGGGCGGCTGCCCGCGCGCCTGAGCCAGCATCTCCTCGACCAGCCGCTTGTGCCGCGCATAGGCAAAGGCATCATTGCCGCGCAGGGGCGCATCCTCGCGCAGCGGGCCGCGCAGGTTTTCCGGGTGGTAGCCATAGGCCGCGCCCGAGGAGGTGACCACCAGCCGCCGCACGCCGTGCCGCTCGCAGGCGTCCAGCACATGGCGGGTGCCGGTCACATCGACCTTGTAAGCCATCGCATCGGTGAACCCCGGCGGCGGCGTGACGACGGAGGCCAGATGCACCACCACCTGCGGCTTTTGCGCGCCGATCACGCGGTCAGGGTCGGTGACGGTGACGTCCAGCCGCTCGAACGCCACCCCCTCGGGCAGGTCCGGCGGCGGCGCCAGGTCGGTGGCGATGACCCGCGCGCCCGTGCCTGCCAGATGCGCGACCAGCGCCCGGCCCACATGCCCGCCTGCGCCGGTGATCAGAATGCTCACGGCGCCACCGGGAACCGCCGCCAGATGCTGGCCAGCACGATGCCCGAGATCGCATGCCAGATCCCCCAGAAGGCCGCCGCCACCGCCATGCCCCCCAGCCCCCCGAAGAAGGCGAAGATCAGCACCAGCCCCAGGCCGGAATTCTGGATGCCGGTCTCGATGGTGACCGACCGCCGGTCATAGGCGCTGAGCCGCGCGACCCGCGCCGCGCCGTTCCCCGCCGCCATGGCCAGCGCGTTGTGCAGGATCACCAGCGCGGCCACCCCACCGGCCAGGTCCAGGAAAAACCCCCAGTTCGCCGCCAGCGCCGCCACGATGAAGCCGACGAAAATCAGCATCGACAGCCCCTGCATCGGCCCGCGCAGCTGTTCGGCCAGCGGCGGGCGATGGACCTTCAGTGTCATGCCCAGGATCAGCGGCAGGATCAGCATGAAGCCCACGATGATCGCCACCTGCAGCGGGTCCACCTGCACGCTGCGCAATATCTCGGCCGTGGGGGGATAGAGGCTGCCCCAGAAGGCCACGTTGAGGGGCGTCATCACGATGGCGCCCACCGTGGAAAAGGCCGTCAGCGACACCGACAGCGCCGTGTTCCCCCCGGCCCGGTGGGTGATGAAGTTGGAGATATTGCCACCCGGGCAGGCCGCCACCAGCATCAGCCCCAGCGCGATCGACGGGCGCGGGGCCAGCGCCAGCACCAGCAGGAAGGTCAGCGCCGGCAGAAGCAGGAACTGCGCCACCA
>SKNG01000432.1 GCA_007120685.1 Paracoccaceae bacterium
TCCATTCCATGCCGGTGATCGCATAGATGCCATCGACGAACTGGCTGACCCCGAAGCCGATGGTCACCGAAACACCGAGGATCGTTGCGACCACACCGATCACATCAACAACATGGCCGAACGGCCCGTTGATGAAGCGTCCGAAAAGCGGGGTCAGGGCGGTGCGGATCGTCAGCGGCATGCCGCGCGTATAGGCGTAGTAGCAAAGGCTCAGCCCTGTGGCGACATAGATGGCCCAGGCGTGGAAGCCGTAATGCAGGAATGTGTAGCGATAGCCCGCTTGCAGACCCTCGACCGTGTTGCCTTCGACATTGCCCGCAACCGTTTCGGGGTTCGACCCCCAAAGACCCAGCGGCTCGGCGGTGGCAAAGACCATCAGCCCGACGCCCAGACCCGCGCCGAACATCATCGCGAACCATGAGAAGGTCGAGAATTCGGGCTTTTCATCCTCTTCCCCCAGCACGCGCTTGCCGGTCTGCGGGATCAGCGCGATCGCGAACAGGAAGAAGGTGAACAGCCCGACCGACAGGACGTAGAACGTGTTGAAACCTTCTAGGAGACCCCATTTGATGCTCGAGAGCTGTGCGCCTGCCGATAGTGGCCAGATCAGCGCCCAGAGTACGATCCCGACCATGATGGCCTTGGAGATGGTCGCGATGGGGATCGAGTGTCCCTCGTAGAAGCCCTGGTCGGCCGTCGGGATATCAACATCCGTGAATGGTGGCTTTATGGCCATGGTCTATCCTCTCTGTTGTTGTTCCGGCGAAAAGGCGGTGCACCCGGTATCGTTGAAGGGTGTTATTCTTGGGCGGCCGGTCCGCCGGTCCTTGCTCTCTCTAAGCGAGCCTAGGCCCTGTCCAATGCTCGCGGCCATCAAAAACGACCTATAACATGTCGTTTTCCGACGATGGGCGCTGATTTTAGAGGCCGAGGGGGCGGGCTCAGTCATTGTCGCTGCCCTCGCTTCCAGCGCCCGAAATCGAGCGGGTCGAGGAAGGAACGGTGACGCGCAGCGCAAGAGCGTCGAGCGCGCGCCAGACATGCTGGGGCACCAGCGGTAGATCAGCAGCAGGGCTTTGGGGCTGCGAAACGGGGCGGCGTGCTTGCAGGAACGTCACGCGGATCTCCGCGCGCGTGACGCTGCAGAGCGCCGGGAAGGCTTGGTCGTCCTCCGGGGTGCCATCCGCCTGGAAGGTAAAGGACGTTTCGTCCGCGCAGCAGTGCAGGTCGCGCACGCCTTGTTGCGCGGCCGTGGCAAGGAACGGGAGCAGCAGCCCCGGCATGGCGACATGGCCGAGGTCAATCATGGTCCGGCCAGTCACCTCGGGCAACGCGGCGTGATCGGCGAGTGCCGTGCCCAGATGTAAGGGGCAGAGCAGCGCATCGGGGTCCTGCGCGAGCCCCGGCGCGCGCGGGCGCACCGCGTCCGCCTGCAGGCGTTGCAAGAGCATCTCGCAGCCCGGCAATGCGCGCGCGGCCAGCCATCGAGCGGCGTGACCCGCCGCTTCGGCAAGCCCCCAGTCGAACCCGGCCCCGCGCGCGGCCTTCGCACAAAGCGCATGCGTTTCCGACAATGACAGCCGCGCAGCCTGACCGGCCTCGGCGATGGGCGATGAGGCGAGGCGCGTGGGATCGTTTGCCTGCACCCTCAAGCGTCTGCCCCCATCTCATCAGGATAGGGCGCGTCCTGGAACAGGCTGATCCGCACCCAGCGATCCGAGCGCGGATCGAAGCGTGTTGCGCCGAAGAACGCCAGCTTGCAGCGCAGGATGTCGATGGGCAGCATCCCGGCACCGATCAGATTGTCGCGGATTTCCGCGAACGGGTGGCGCGCGGTGATCTGCGCGCGCCGGACTGCCGGGCGGTGCTGGGGCGCGGCCAGTAGCAGATGCGCAACTGGCAGATCATCGGGCTGGCCCCGCAGCGCCTGCCAGAGTGCTGCGGCCTGCCGACCAGTGTCGAGTGGCAATTCGCGTTCGGCGCCCGGTTCTTCATGGCGCTCGCCCAGACGCGGCTCCAGCTTGTCCTCGGAGACATACCAGAACCGGGCGCATTGGCCGCGCTCGGTGTAGTCGATCCCCAGCGCCCAGCCATAATGCGCCCGCAGGATGGCGCGCAACTCGCCCACTGGCATTGCGCCATTGATGGCGAAACCCGTGCCTTCATCGGCATCCATGCACTCGCCCAGCCCGTCGATCAGCGCGCCATGCGGCTCCAGCATTGCAGCGAGCAGGGCTTCCTGTGCTTCGATCGGCAAGCTTTCCTGCCCCCAGCGCCACAGGTCATCCCATGGATGCGCGGCGTTTTGTTTCCAATCTTGGGCAACATGGGCGGCAACGCGCGCAAGGCCATCGCGCAGATCGGCCAGTTTCGCGCGCTGGATGTCATGCGCGCTGGTCCACAGATCCGCATTTCCGCGCGCCGTTTCCAGCGCGGCCAGAAAACCCGCCAATTCGCCATCGCCGACACGGGTTTGCGCGCGCACCCGCGCCAAAGCCTCTTCGCGCGCCAGCATCCAGTTGTTCAGCAGCAGCGGATGGCGGATCAGGAACGGGGCCATGCCAAGGCCAGTGGAATTGCCCACGCCGAGGCCGCGTTTCAGGTCTGGCGCAAGGCGCACGGCCTTGTCGCCACCACGCGCACGGGCCAGATGCTCGACAAGATCCACCGTAAAGGCGCGCGTCAGCCAGACCGAGAGCATCTCGGCCTGAAAGGGACCGCTCAGTTCCGGGCGCTGCGCAATCGCTTCCCGATCCGCCGCGCCGAACTTGCCCGACCCGTAGACCGCCGTGGTGCGCATCAGATAGCCGGTATCCAAGAGCATCGCGGCATCAGGTTGCGCTCCTTCAGCCAACCGGTCCACGACATGATCGAACAGCCGCACCGAGCGATTGGCGCGGCTCAGGCTGAGTTCGCGCGGGGAAATCCGCCCGGCCTCCTGCAAGGGCACATTGGCGGCAAGTCGGTCCAGATCCGCAGGGGTCGGCGTGCCATCGAACAGCGCGAACGTGGCATCCCATGCAGTCGCGATCACCCGGTCCGAACGCGCTTCGGGCGGCAGGTCATGGGCAAAAGCCACAAGGCTGTAGGTGCGCGCGGGGCCAATGGCACGGTAAACGGCGCAGCCCACGCCCTTGGCGTCAATCTCCCAGACGGGCCGGTCAAAGCGCCAGCCCTCGGCATGCAGCCGCCGCAGAAGTTGGCGCAGGAAGGACAGCCGTGTGGGATGGCTGCATCCCATGTGCGCAAGGCGCATCACCTCGTCGGGGCTGCGCCGGAAGGCGCGGGCCTGTGGCATGGGGTTCAGGCCCTCGCAGCTCATTGCGCGGCCTCTTGCCGAGGCCGTTCTGCTGCGCCAAAGCTGTCGCGGAAGAACCGCGCCCAGTTGCCGCCCATCACGGCGCCGACATCTTCAGGCGAGAAACCGGCCGCGCGCAAACCCGCCTCGATGTTTCCGAAATCGCGATTGTCATGGAACCAGTCCGGCATGGGCGGAAAGCCGGGATTGTCGGCGCTGCCTTCGCCATAATCGCGCTGCTTTGTCCAGCGGCCCGCGCGCATCCAGTCCACCACGCTGTCGGGCTGGTCCTGACACAGATCGGTGCCGATTCCGATATGGTCCATCCCCATCAGTTCCGCTGTGCGCGCGATCATCGTGCAGAAATCAGCCAGTGTGCAGTCACTGCCCCCGTGCAGATGATGCGGATAGATCGAAAACCCCAGCATCCCGCCGCTTTCCGCCAAGGCGCGTAGCAGGCGGTCGGATTTGTTGCGCAGCGCCGGGTGCCAGTTTGCGGGGTTGGCATGGGTGATGGCAATCGGACGGGCAGAATGGGCGATGGCGTCGAGGGTAGAGCGCTCGCCCGAATGGCTCATGTCGATGACCAGCCCGACGCGGTTCATCTCCGCCACCACCTCGCGGCCCATGCGGGTGAGGCCCGTATCTTCGGCCTCATAGCAGCCAGAGGCCAGGAGCGACTGGTTGTTATAGGTCAGTTGCATGAAGCGCAGGCCCAGACGGTGCAACACTTCTACCAGCCCGATATCATCTTCGATGCAGGAAGGGTTCTGCGCGCCGAAGAAGATCGCGGTGCGCCCGCTCGCGCGCGCAAGGTCAATGTCATCGGCAGTGAAGCCTTGAAAGATCAGGTCGGGAAACTGCTCGAACCAGCGGTTCCAGCGCTCGATATTCAGCACCGTTTCGCGGAAATTCTCGTGATAGGCGATGGTCACATGCACCGCATCGACCCCGCCCGCGCGCATCTGGCGGAAAATCTTCTCCGACCAGTTGGCATATTGCAGCGCGTCGATGCGGGGATGCAAATGGGGTGTCATGCAGGCGCCCCCGAATGGATATAGGAGGTCTTGACGATGGTGTAGAATTCCTCGGCATAGCGGCCCTGCTCGCGCGGCCCGTAGCTGGAGGCACCGCGCCCACCGAAGGGAACATGGTAATCCGTGCCCGCCGTCGGCAGGTTGACCATGACGCAGCCCGCCCGCGCGTTGCGGCGGAAATGCGTGGCGCGGGCCAGATCGCGGGTCATGATGCCTGCAGTCAGGCCGAATTCGGTGTCATTGACGATGTGCAGCGCCTCGGCATAGCTGCCGGCCTTGATGACGCAAGTGATGGGGGCGAACATTTCCTCGCGGTTTATAACCATGCCGTTGCGCGTGCCTGCAAAGACGGCGGGGGCCATGAAATAGCCGTCGGTCGCGCGCTCCAGCCTTGTGCCACCGCACAGCAGTTCAGCCGCTTCGTTCTTGCCGGTCGCGATATAGTCCAGATTGGCGGCAAGCTGGTCGGCGCTGACCACAGGGCCGATCTGGGTGCCCTCTTCCAGCGCATGGCCGACTTTCAACGCCTGAGCGCTCGCGACCAGCTTCTCGACAAACGCATCATGGATGCGCTCATGCACGATCAACCGGCTGGCGGCGGTGCATTTCTGACCCGTGCCGCCAAAGGCCGCATTGGTGGCATGCGCCACGGCCAGATCAAGGTCGCAATCCTCCATGATGACCATCGGGTTCTTCGAGCCCATCTCCATCTGCAGCTTGGTCATGTTGGGGATGGCCGCCGCCGCGATCCCGCGCCCCACCGGCACGGAGCCCGTGAAGCTGATCGCATCAACGCTTGCGCTTTCCGCCAAAGCCTGCCCGATTTCGCGCCCGGCCCCCATGACCAGATTGAACAGACCCTTGGGAAAGTCCTGCTTCGCGATGATCTGCGTCAGCGCCACGGCACTGGCGGGGGTCTGGTTCGCGGGTTTCCAGATCACGGCATTGCCGAAGGCCAGCGCAGGGGCGATTTTCCAGGCGGGCGTGGCGACGGGGAAATTCCACGGGCTGATGATCGCGACCACACCCACCGGCTCGCGCCGCACGTCGATTTCGATATCCGGCCGCACAGAGTCCGCCGTCTGGCCCAACTGGCGCAGCGCCTCGGCGGCGAAATAGGTGAAGAACTGGCCCGCGCGATAAACCTCGCCCTTTGCTTCGGCCAAGGGCTTGCCCTCTTCGCGGGCAATCAGCGTGCCGATTTCCTCGGCGCGCGCGATCATCTCGGTGCCGATGGCCATCAGCACATCATGGCGCTTTTGCGGGCCGGTCGCGCCCCATTCGGCTTGCGCGCGCCGTGCTGCTGCCAAAGCCTCGGCAAGCTGCGCGGCATCGGCCTGCGCGAAATGGCCAATCACATCGGACAGGTCGGACGGATTGCGGTTTTCTACGGTGCCTGTCCCGCTGTGCCACTCGCCTGCGATGAAATTGCGCGTCTCCAGTTCCATGTCATTCCCTCTTACCGCTCAGGCGGCCTTGATCCTCTCCAACAGGGCGGCATCGATCTGCACGCCCTCTGCTTCTATGCGTTTGCGATTGGCGGCGCGGCGCGCACCGGGCAGCCGCGCGCCCTGTTGCGAAGTGATCGCTTCTGTCAGCCGCAGAATGGCCGCGTCGAAGCCATCGCCCGAAAAACCCGCCGGATCGATGCCGATGAAAAACTGCCCTGTCCCCGGAGGCCCGCCTTTGGGGCCGGAAAAGGGGCTGGCCTCAAGGCCCAGATTGCCGCCTGACAGGGCGGCGGCGAAGATCTCGACCATCAGGCCCATGCCGAAACCTTTTTGCCCGCCTGCGGGCACCATCGACCCGGTGAGTGCCGCCTCGGCGTCTTCGGTGGGTTGGCCATCAGCATCGAGCGCCCAGCCCGGCTCAATCGGTTCGCCCTTGCGGGCGCGCAGGATGATTTCGGATTTCGCAATCGCACTGGCGGATTGGTCAATGACCAGCCGCGCGCTGCCCGAGCCATCGGGCACGGCCAGCGCAAAGGGATTCGTGCCGATCACCGGCTTGGTGCCGCCGACAGGGGCCATGGAGGCAGGCGCATTGGTGAAGCACAGCCCCACAAGCCCGGATTCGGCCAGCCGTTCGGCATGGTGGCCCAGCACGCCGCAATTATAGGACCGCGACACGGCCATTGCCGCAATCCCCTGCGCGCGCACCGCTGCGTCAAACTCCGGCCAGCCAGCATCAATCGCAGCATGGGCAAACCCATGCGCGGCATCGACCTGCACGGCGGCAGGGCGCGGGCGGGACACGACCGGATTGGCGCGGCCCAGAACCTTGCCGCAGCGCAGGTGCTCGGCATAGATCGGCACATACATCAGGCCATGACTGCGAATGCCGTCACGTTCCGCCAAGCGGGTCGAGCGCGCCACAGACGCCGATTGTTCCGCTGATGCGCCTGCCCGCATCAAAGTCTGACGCGCAAGGTCTTCAACCTGATCCAGTGAAAGTTTCGAGTCAGTCATCGTACCCCCCTGGCATCACGCTATGGGGGTGACTTGTTCAGATCAATCGAAATAAAGTGAATTTGAATTCAGTAATTCTGGAATGCATAGCCATGATCCGAACCCAAACCCTGCGCGTTTTCGTCACTGTCGCCAGTTGCGGCAATATTCGTGACGCGGCCAAGTCCCTGCGCCGGACGGATTCCGCAATCTCCATGACACTCAAGCAGCTTGAAAGCGACCTCGGTGCACCCTTGTTCGAGACGGATCGAAAACACACCCTGACCGCGCTGGGGATCGAGGTGAACAAGCTCGCCCAGAACCTGCTGCGCGAATATGATCGCACCACCGAACGGATCGTGGCACTCGCCGAGGGGCGCGAAGGGGATTTGCGAATTGCCGCGGTCCCGTCCGTTGCAGCACAGCTTCTGCCGCCGGTGCTCAGCGCCATGCTGGCCGATCATGCCGGTGTCAGAATCGAGTTGCTGGATACCGACAGCGCCAGCGTACATACGCTGGTGGAAACAGGCGCGGTCGATCTGGGCATCGGCGGCAAGCCGGAAGCCAGCGCTGGCCTGAGTTTCGTCGCCCTGTTCAACGACCCTTTCCGGCTGGTCTGCCGCAAGGACCAT
The DNA here is from genome assembly GCA_007120685.1 of Paracoccaceae bacterium. GTDB lineage: Bacteria > Pseudomonadota > Alphaproteobacteria > Rhodobacterales > Rhodobacteraceae > Pararhodobacter. Next base: position 7,415 of record SKNG01000432.1, read on the forward strand.
CCGCTTGCGCGCCTTGCTAGGCCCTTGACACGTCAGGATCTGCGCGCGCATCGGCTGATCAGCAATAAATCGACTGCGGGTTATTCCGGTTTTGATGCAGAAGGCCCAGATCACGAGTCGGCAATAAGCGCCCGCAATGTCATCTCGCTCATGGCATTGGTGCGCGCCGGGGCCGGGGCAACGATCTTGCCTGCTCTTGCGACGCGCTCGATCGATGAAGACCTTTGTGCATTTGAACTGCATGATCCGATGGCGCTTCGGACCGTTGGCTTTGTCTTGCGGCGAGGCGGCATCAGCAGCCCGATTTCTGTCGCGTTTCAGAATCGGCTCGTCTCGCTGATCCAGACGACTGACATTACGTGCCAGTCGTCGGGGTCTGGAACGGATCATTGTCAGCCTTGAACACAGGCTGCTGAAGCAGTTGAACGGCGACTGGTCAGAAAAGCCACTGCCAGCCCAGACCAGCCTGTGTCTGGCCCATCGCGCCCAGCGACCGGATGCGCCAACGCTGAAAAGCCGCGCCGATGATATCCTGAAAGAGCTCGCGCTTGAAAAGCCCCCGCTCTGGCAGCGGCAGGAAGGCTGAAGCCAAATTGCGCGGCGACGATCTGCGCTCTGCTGCGCGGCGGCGATGATCACGACAGCACAGCCCGTGCCGTTCAGGGCGGCGCGCCGACCCATACGCGTTCCGGTCCGGCGCGGCCGCGCAGGGATTGCTGCGCAAGGGGGCGCAATCCGGCCCGCGCCGCCCAGGCTTCGGTCCCGGGCGTGCTGGCGACCAGCGCATCCGACAGCGCCAGCGACTGATCGCAGCTGCGGGCGACTTCAAGCAGGCGGTTGGCGGTATTCACAACATCGCCGCCGACTGTCAGATGGCGGTGTCTGGCCCCGCCAAGCACCCCGGCCTGGACCTTTCCCGCATGTCCCCCGACCCGCACACCCAGTCCGGGCCAGTCCGGACAGGTGCGCAACGCACCGTACAGCGCCTCGACAAAGCGCAGGGCACGTTCGGTGTCATCCGGGCGCGGGTCCGGCAGACCGAAGACCAGAAGCACCCCATCCCCCGCGAAATGCGTGATGATCCCGCCACAGGGGTCTGCCGCATCTTCGACCAGCCGATGGAACACCGAGAGCAGCGCCGTCGTGTCATGCGGATCAAGGTCTTCGGCATGGCTCGTGAAGGCGCGCACATCCACGAAGAGCACGGCCGCGTGCTGCGGCGGGTGCTGGCGAAGCGGGTCGGACATGGTCGCAAGCGCCTCGACCAGCGACGGCGACTGGTAGCGGGCAAGGTTGATCGCACGGCGGTGCTGGTCCAGCCGTCGAAGCCAGGAACCGGCCCCCGCCCCGAGCGTCAGCGCCATGGCGACGCTTGTCGCATCGAGCCACCAACCGGCCAGAAAGGCGGCTTGCAGCGCTGCCGCAGACGCCAGGACCACTGCGAGGGTTGCCGCGCCGGCCAGCAACGGGCGACGCAAGCCCGCCGCTCCGAACCCGGCGAGCGCTGCCAGCACGGCCAGCCCGGCGCCACGAAGCCAGGCCGCACCGTCACGTCTTAGCTGGCTGCCGGTCAGAAGGTTTGCGGCAAGGGTCGCCTGTGCCTCGACCCCGGGCAGCCGCTGATCGAATGGCGTGGCATGGCGGTCACCGAAACCGACCGCCGTTGCCCCGATAAAGACAATGCGCCCCTCAAGATCAGCCGCCGTCAGGTCATGGGCCGGATAGGTGCGAATCGTGCCCGAGGGGCCGAGGAAGTTCAGCGGCACAGCGCCATGCCGGTCCAGCACCACCGCCGCCGCACCGATTTCCAGCAGGCCACCCCGCCCGCTGGCGGGCAGCCGCAGACGCGGCGCACCCCGCTCTGCATGCGCCGCGACCGCCGCCACGGCCAGGCCGGGCAACTGCGCCACACCTTCGGTCGTGCCGACCGCCAGCAACGGTCTTATGCGCCGCAGCGCGCCATCGGGTTCCTGCAACACCGTGGCATGCGCAAGCGTCGCCGCGTCCTGCAGCGCGGGGACCGGGGCCAGCGCGGGCAGCGGGTCCGAAGGGGCGGGACCGATCAGGAGGGCGAAGCCACCATCATCCCTGAGCGGGGGCAGCGGACTGCCCGCAGATGCCTCGGCCACCGCCAGAACCGAGGCGCCCTGCGCCATGGCTGCGGCAAGTTCGGCGTCATCGGGCCGGGGATCGACCAACAGGAAATCCGGCACCACGGTCTGCGCGCCGGCGTCCCATGCCGCAGCGACGACCGCGCCCAGTGTCGCGCGCGGTGGCGGGAACCTGTCCAGCGCCGCCATCGTCGCGTCGTCGAAGGCCACGATCGCTACGCTGTCTGGCGCCGGCCTGGGGCCGCGCAACAGGAAACGCGCGTCCAGAAGCCGCCCCTCGATCCCCGGCCAGAAGCTGCCTCGGTCGCCAGGATGCCACAGGCCGATCAATGCGGCGCCGAACAGCACCGCCACAAGGGCAACCGGCCATTCCCGCAGCAAGCGGCGCTTGGGCCTCACCACCCAGGGCCGAGCAACTCGGCCTGGCGGTCGATGCGCGGCTGACCCCAGCGCAGGGCTGGCCCGATCTCGCCATCGGCGCTGACATCGACCCCCTCGCCGGCATCGAGCCAAAGCCCGTCATCCCCGGCGGCCACGAAGATGCGCCCCTCGCGGGTGAAGAAGGCGCTCGCGCCGTCTTCGGCCTGCACCGTCCATTCGGTCGAGCGCACCGCAGCTACCGCCGAAGGTGTGCGGACCTGAACACCATCGCCGCCGGCGCGATCAAAGAGAAACCCCGCAATCCCCTCCATCAGCCGCAGCCCGAACGGCTGCTGGGTGGCGCCGTCTAGAACGCCCGATACCGCAAAGGTGCTGTCCGGTCCGACAATGACCTCCAGCCCGTCAGGGCATGTCATGCTGACCCGCGCATCCGGCCCGGTGCGCAGATGCGCATTGCGGCCGAGCCCGAGACCGGGCGCTGCCTCATGCCTTCCGGCGCCGCGCGCCGATACCTCTGCCGTGCCGGCAACATGGATGATGACACAAACCTCTGCGGCACTCGCAGGAAGCGGGGTGGCAAGCGCCATCGCCGCCAAGGCAAGCCCGGCGGTGATACCGCGGGTGAAGTCATAGAATTGCTGGAAATTGTGGAGGGGCGCTGCCCTACTGGGAGGTGACATCACCACCTATGCCGGTTGCCGCCGGCGCCAGCGAGGGAGCACCCCATGAACAGGAGA
>SKNG01000209.1 GCA_007120685.1 Paracoccaceae bacterium
CCACCTGTGCGGCCAGCGGGTGCGAGGTGGCGACCATCGCGCTGCTGGCATGGACGGTGGAACGGCCGGGTCGCTGGAAATTGCGCATCGCACGCCTCCTGTTGGTCGCGCGAGACTGCGCGCAAGCGCCTGCGCGGGTCAAGCCGAAATGGGCCAGACGCGCGATCGCATCGATCGGACACGACGCCCGAAGCCCGCGCGGGAACGCGCGTTCGAACGCGCGTGGCACGGGCCTTCGAAGGCCCGTTCGCCGCGCCGCTTACAGGGCGTTCGCATCGCTCGGTTTCACCGAAACGGGTGCGCTCCAGGCGCGTCAGGCCAGCGCGATCAGCAGCAGTGTCGCCATGCCCCAGAGCAGAAGCTGGAAATGCGTGCTCTGCGCGCCTTCATGGCACAGCCAGTAGCAGAAATGGTTGCCGGCGGTCACGAAGCCGGCCCAGATGGCGGTAAAGCCGAAGGCGCCCGCAATCCCCAGCACCCGCGCCACCGCGGGTTCCAACGCCCCGGCGGCGGCGGCCAGCATCGCCGCCACGGACAACCACAACAGCGCCGTGACCAGCGTTTCGGCCACCACGATGGCGATGAAGACGCCACGCTGGATGCCGGCGTGTTCGACCCGGCGCTTGCCCACCTCGGTCAGCACACCGGGATAGTCGCGCGCGATCCGCGACAGCGACAGCACCTCGCGGGTGAATTGCGCGTTGATCTCCGGGTGGCGGAAATTGTCGCGCAGCGCCACGCTCAGCCAGGCGGCCAGAAGCGCCAGGGCGCCTGCCTGGCACAGGATGATCGCCGTTTCCATCTTGTCCTCCCTGCGGGGGCGCCCGCCGGCGATGCGCGCGCCCCGTTTGCTATGTCGCGGGTTGCCCGCTCAGGCCGTCCAGTAGAATTCCGCCGGCCACAGTTCCTGCTGGATATGGATATCGGCGCCCTCCAGCCCCTCGCGCGTATGGTTGTATAGCCCGCGCCAGTAGGGCTGGATGATGACGCCTTCCTCCTGCAGGATGGTCTGCAACCGGGCCATCACCGCGCGCCGCTGGTCCGGGTCGGCCAGCGACAGTGCTTCGTCCACCAGCGCGTCGAATTCCGGGTTGGCAAAGCCGGTCTCGTTCCAGGACGCGCCTGAGGTATAGGCCAGCGACAGGGTGGAAATGCCCAGCGGCCGGTGGTTCCAGTTGGTGATGGAAAACGGGTAGTTGGCCCAGTTGTTCCAGAAGGTCGAGCCCGGATAGACCGTCCGCTTTACCGCGATGCCGGCCTCGCGCAACTGCGCGGCGATGGCATCGGCGGTGCTGGCCCAGAAGCCGGATTCGAGCGAGATCAGGTCATGCTCGTAATCGGCCATGCCCGCCTCTGCCAGCAGGGCGACGGCGGCTGCGGGGTCCACTTCCTGCGCCGGCAGTTCGGCATATTCGGGGTGCACCGGGGCGACATGGTGGTTTTCGGCCACCGAGCCGAAGCCTGCCACGGCGAATTCCAGCACCGCCTCGGGGTCCACCGCCATCTGCAACGCACGGCGCACGCGCACATCCGCATAGGGCCGGTTGCCGTCGTCATCCTCGGCCAGGCTGTTGCAGCGCGCCAGCACCGTGGCGGCGGTCACCACCTCGTTGCGCCGCCAGCCGGACAGGCGGTCGAATTCCTCGATGAAATCACCGGCGGTGTCATAGGTGGCGTCGATTTCACCCGCCTCGGCGGCGGCGACATAGGATACCGGGTCGGCGCCCAGGTCGACCAGTTCCACCCGTTCCATCCAGGCGCCGTTGCCCGCGTTCCACCAGTCGTGGTCATCGTTGCGCAGAAGTGTCGCCTGCACGCCCACGTCATAGCGTTCCGGCAGATAGGGGCCGGTCCCGATGGGGCTGGTGAGCATGTTGTCGGCCGTGAAGCTTTCATGCACCACCGCCGCAGGGTAGTCCGAGACCGTGGCAATCAGCGAGATGTCGGGCCGCGACAGATGCAGCCGCACGGTCAGGTCGTCCACGACCTCGATCGCGCCTTCGCGCGCCTCGCCGGTGTCGGCGTCGATCAGCGCGCCAAGGCGCGAGGCCAGCGCGTTGCCCTCCAGCCCGCTGTCGCAGAACCGCGCGATGTTGCGCGCCACATCGGCCGCGGTGAAGACGTCGCCATTGTTCCAGTGCACGCCCTCGCGCACGCTCAGCGTATATTCGGTGGCATCGTCGTTGATTTCCCAGCCGGCCAGCAGCCCGGGGCTGAAGCTGCCATCGGAATTGTAGCGCACCAGATATTCCAGCCAGCCGCGGGTAAAGGTGGCCAGCTGATTGAAATCGAACGTGCGCGGGTCCTTCAGCGCCACCAGCTGCTGCTGGATGCGCACCGTGCCGCCCATGCGCGGCGTGGTGCCGGCGCGGGCCGGGGCCGGCAGGCCCAGCATCGCCCAGGCGGTGGTGGCGGTGGCGCCATAGCTGGTCGCCACGGCCAGGAATTCGCGCCGGCTCAGCCGCTCCTGCGCCGCCTGCGGGCCCTTCTCGCCAAAGAATGCCGGCATCGGCTTGCCGTTCCATTTGCGGAAAATCATGATGACACCTCCATGTCGGTTTTTTCTGGTTGTTGGCTCTGCCCGTCCGGTGTGGCGGGCATGCGGATACTGTCCAGCCCATCGGCTGGCGTGGCCGAGGTGCACAGGCTGGACAGCGTGCGCGGCTGATCATAGGGCCAGGGCGTGCCGCGATGCATCACCGCGCGCTGATCCCAGATCAGCACATCGCCCACCTGCCAGCGATGCGCATAGACAAAGCGCGGCTGCGTGCAGAAATCGGACAGTTCGTCAAGCAGCGCACGGCTGTCTTCCGCGTCCAGCCCGTCGACCTGCCGCGCGTGGCTGGCGATATAGAGCGCCTCGCGCCCGTTGACCGGGTTCGTCCAGACGCTGTTCCAGCGCGTTTCCGGCCATTTGTTGAACATCGGCAGTTGCGCCAGTTCCGGCGAGATGCGCGCGCGGGACTGCGCATAATGATGCGTGATCCCCCGGCCGCGGATACGGGCGCGCAAGGCTTCCGGCATCTCGGCCCAGGCGGCGCGGGTGCTGGCCAGTTCGGTCGCACCCCCCTCGGTGGTGACAACGCGGGCGATCAGGATATTGGTCAGCGCCGGCACCGGCAGGAAGGTGCTGTCGGCATGCCACAGCATGTTGGCCTGCAGGTGCAGCGTGTGCAGGTCCATCGCCTGGGTAACGCTGCCATCCTCGCGCACGTTTGAAACACGCGGGACGGTGAAACCCTCGCCCGGCTTGCGCTCGTCGGCGTTGCGGTCCTCGATGGGGCCGAAACGCTGCGCCAGCGCCATGTGGCGGGTATCGTCCAGCGTCTGGTTGCGGAAAAGCAGCGCCGAGTGTTCCTCGAACAGCGCGCGGATATGGGGGAAAAGGGCGTCCGTCGCCGGATCGCCCAGATCCAGCCCCGAGACCTCGACCCCGAAGCGAGGGGTCAGGGGGCGGGTGTGGAAGGCTTGCATCGGGTCATTCCTCCTGCGTCATGCGTTCGATCTGATCGGCCGGCAGGTCGCGCACCTGCGGCCAGGCCTTTGACTTGCCGCTGTTCATCAACCCCTTGGGGTCCATACGCTTCTTCCAGGCCAGATGGCGGTAATCGACATTCTTCAGCCCGCCGCCCTCGACATGAAAGGCATGGGCGTCATGGACGGTGAAGCCGTGGCGCTCGTAGATGGCATTCACCCTGCCCAACTGTTCGTCGCTTTCATACCAGACGATGGGCAGGTCGAAGGACACGACCGCGCCACCGCGCCGGGCGAATTCATGGTGTTGCCAGACGTCGTCGCCAAGGTCCGCGTTCAGCCGGGCGATGGCACCGATGTCTCCGGCATCGGGCACGCCGATCTGCTGATAGGTCGCGCTGCGGTCGGATTTCAGAACCTGCAGCGTGGTGTGATTGTAGGAGAATTCAAACACATGCGGTAGCCCGGCGGCCTGGCGCGCGCCTTCATCCAGCGCCACGTCCAGCGTGCCACCATGGGCGGTGATAACCGCCCGCAGCCCCTCCAGCCCCGCGCGCGGCACCATTGCCACCAGCAGATCCGCGCCCTGCCGCACATGGCCCATCAGGCGCGGGAAATAGCCGGCGATGCGGGCGTCCACGGTGCTGACCAGCTTGCAGCCCATCTCCTTGTCGCAGGCCAAATCGTAGCCGGCGGCATAGGCGCTGGTATAGTCGTCAAAGCTGGCGATGCAGCCGATCCAGTCCTGCCGGGGCACGCAGCGCACCGTGACCTCGGTGATTGCGCCGTTCAGGCCCCAGGCGTGGTGGATATGCAGCGCATCCGAGCCCTCAAAACGATGCGCCTGCGGTTCGGCCTCGACCGACAGCGCGGTCAGGCCGATCAGATTGCCCTTATCGCGCAGCATGCCATGCGCCACCGACCCGATCCCGCCAGAGCCGCCGGCCACGAAACCGCCTATCGTGGCGATATCCTGGGTCGAGGGGAACATGGCCAGTTCCTGCCCGCTTTCGGCCAGCGCCGCGTTGATATCGGCCATCAGCGCGCCGGCCTCTGCCCGCACCCAGCCATCGCCGATTTCCAGCACGCGGTTCATTGCCGTGGTGTCGATGATCAGCCCGCCGTCCAGCGGTACCGACTGGCCGTAATTCCCGGTCCCGCCGCCGCGCAGCACCACGGGCGCGTCATGGGCATGGGCAACGGCCAGGCAGCGGGCCATCTGGTCGGGGGTGGCAGGCCGGGCGACCAGATCGCCGAAACAGGTTTTCAGCGTGCGGTTCAGGATCGGCGAATACCAGAAGAAATCGCGCGAGCGTTTCTTCACCAGCACCGGCTCCCGGATCAGTTCCACCCCGTCCAGTTCAGCGGCGATGGCATCCCAGTCCAGGCTGTTGCGGCCCGAGATCGAGGCGTCGTCCTTCATGCGGTCGTCTCCATCTTCATCGGCTGAAGGGCGCGCGGCGGGGGCGCCCCGGTCAGCAGGTCGGTGATGCTGGCGACGTCATAGGCCAGCAGATCGGCCAGCGCGGCGCCGTCCACGGTGACGGGGGGCAGGCCCAGCGCGGCGCGGGCCTCGGTCGTGACCATCGGCAGCCATTGGCCCATCGGCGCGTCCAGATGGGCGGCGAGTGCGGCGAGCGACAGCGACCAGAGCGGGTCATGCCGGCCCAGCGGCAAAAAGGCGTCGCGCACATTGTCGGTGCCGATGACCACCCGCACGCCGTGCTCGCGCAGCGCCTGCAGGGGGGCGAGGCCGCGCGGGGCAGGGGTGGCGGCGCGGCCTTGCAGGAAAAGGTTGGTCGCCGGCAGCACTGCCAGCGCGATCCCGGTCCGCGCCATGCGCTCGGCCAGCCGCGCCAGATCATCGGCCGGCATCAGCGACAGCGCACAGCCATGACCGCAAAGGATGGGGCCCTTAAACCCCGTCTCCTCGGCCGTCTGCACGATCAGTTGCAGCCCATCCAGCCCGGGCTCCAGCCCCTCGTCAACGTGGAAATCCAGCGCCAGCCCGTGCCGGTCGGCAGCGGCAAAGGCCGCGCGCAGCCCGGCGCGGCGGTGCGGCTGGTCCAGCACGAAGGCCCCCAGAACCCCGCCATCGGGCGCGATGGCGCGGGCGATGGCATCGGCCAGCCCGGGCTCGGCCAGCATGTCGATGCCGCAAAGCGCCGCCATCTGCACCGTGAAGGGCTGCGCCGAGGCCAGATCGCGCAGCGCCGCCCAGGCCGGGGGGAGGGTGGCGCCGGGGTGGTGCCAGTCGACATGGCTGCGCACCACGCCCGCGCCGGCAACGGCATAATCGGCCAGCCCCCGGCCGATGCGGGCGTGCAGGTCGGTTTTGGTCCAATGCGCGGTATCGGCGGCCTGCGCAGCAATGGCATGGCGCAGCCCACCGCCCGGGCGGGTGCCCGAGGCGAGGATCCGGTCGATGCTGTGACACTTGTCCAGATGGCAATGCACCTCGGCCGGTTTCGGCATCACCAGCCGTGTCGGCGCCGCGCCCGGCCGCAAGCCCTGCACGCGGCTGCCGCGCAGCACCAGATCGCCGGTCAGGCAATCGCCCTGCCGCCGCCCGCCGAAGTCCTGAGGCCGGGCCAGCAGCGAAACCGGCACGGCAACGCCGGGAATGATGCCGGTAGCGCTCATCCCCGCGCCTCGCGTTGGGACGGCGCAAGCCGGCGGCATTGCGTGGGGCACTGCCGAACGGCGCCGGGTCGCCCAGCGCAGCCTCCATGCCGCTTGAGGGCGCCGGTTGCCGCACGGGACGCGCCTTCGAAGGCGGGTTCAGACGGGCTTTCGAAAGCCCGTCTTCGCCAGTCCGCAGCAACCTGTGTCCCAACACAACAGCCCTGCGGCGCAGGCACATCAAGCTTGACGCGCGGTTGCGAATACCGAATGTTGCGGGGAGTGTTCCCCCTGTGCCGGACCAACAAGCCATCCTCCTGCCCGCGCCTGCGGAACAGTTGTTGCGTGGCCCTTGGTCGATCCGTGCCAGAGATTACCAAGAGGCTAACAACCCCATGCCCGGATCGCAAGACGAAAATCCCCAGCCCCGGGGCGCCGCACCGCAAGCGGGCGGCGGCAACGGGGTGCAGGCGCTGGCCCCGGGCGATATCGCCCCGCCCTTCGGCGCCTATTCGCACGGGGTGCTGATGCCGCCGGGACTGCGGATGATCCGCACATCCGGCCAGCTGGCGCTGGCGCCCGGGGGCGCGGTGCCGGAAGGGGCCGAGGCGCAGGCCGCGCTTTGTCTGCACAACATCGACCGCATCCTGGCCGAGGGGGGCATGGGCCCGGCCGATATCGTGCATCTTTCGGCCTGGGTGACCGACCGGGCGCATATGGCGGGCTACATGCGTGCGCGGGATGCGTTCCTGGTCGGGGTGCCAGTGCGGCCGGCCTCGACCTTGCTGATCGTGTCGGGCTTCACCCGGCCGGAGTTCATGGTAGAGATCGAGGCGGTGGCGATGGCGCCCTGAGCCTGCGGGCCGTTCACCAATGCGTTGCCGCCCGTCACTTGCGACTTGCCCGCCCGGCCCGGCAGGCGGTAAGGGGCGGCAGTCTGCAAGGCGGGGACGACATCGGTGAGAGCCGGGACTGAAAACGCGGTGATCGTGGCCTGCGCCGATCTGGCCGCCACGCAGGCGCTGGCCGCAAGGCTGGCGCCGCATCTGCGCGCCGGCGATGCGGTGCTGCTGGAAGGGGCGCTGGCGGCGGGCAAGACGGCCTTTGTCGCCATGCTGTGCCATGCGCTGGGGGTCGTGGCGCCGGTGACCAGCCCCAGCTACGTGATCGCCCATCAATATGCCGGCGCGGCGCTGGATGTGGTGCATGTCGATGCCTGGCGGCTGGACGGTGCGGACGAATTCGCCGATCTGGGGCTGGAGGAACAGGCCGCCCGCGCCGTGACGCTGATCGAATGGGGCGCGCGGGTGGCACCGGCGGTGGCGGAACCGCTGCGCGTGCAGATCGACTTCGCGGAAGCGGGCGAGCAGGCGCGCCAGTTTCGTTTCACGGCCGAGGGTGCGCGCTGGCAGGGCGTGCTGGACGATCTGCGGCGCATTCAGCCGGCCGGGGCGGGGCAAGGGGCATGAAGCTGGCGGTGCGCACCTCCTCGGGCGCCTATGGCGTCGGGCTGATTGATGCGGCCGGCGCATTGGTGGCGGTGCAGGAAGGCGACGGCAGCAGTGCCAGCCCCGGCGACCTTACCGCCACACTGCTGCGCCGGGCCGGGCTGGGGCCGGGGGACGTGAGCGGCGTGTTGGTTGATCTGGGGCCGGGCGGGCTGTCGGCAACGCGGGTTGGGGTCAGCTTTGCCAATGCCTTCGCCCATGGCACCGGGGCGCGGCTGGCCGGGGTATCGGCGCTGGATCTGCAATGCCATCAGGCCCGTGCCGACCTGCCCGCCGACCTGCCACTTCTCAGCCTGCGCCCGGCGCCGGGCGGGCAGGTGTTCTGGGGGCTGTGCCGGGGCACAGGGCTGGCCGAGGCGGGCTGCGACCGGCTGGCCGATCTGCTGCCCGCGCTGCAGGCCCGGCTGGGCCGGCTGGCCGTGACCGGCCCGCTGGCGCGGCTAAGGGGCTTCGACGCCGCCTTGCCTTGCATCACGCCGCTGCCCGTCGATCCGCCCGCGCTGGCCGGCTTCGCCCATGTCCCCCAGCGCCCCGCCATCTGCCGCGCCGGCGTCGCCCTGCTGGAGCCGCTGACCGACGCCCGGGCGCTGCTGGCCCCGCCGACCGACCCCGAGCCCGCCCGATGACCGCCATCCCTGACCCCGATCTGCTGGCCCGCGCCGCCGCCTGCCTGGACGGCGGCGGCACGCTGCTTCTGCCCACCGATACCGTGCTGGGTCTTGCCGCCCGCGCCGACCTGCCGCAGGCGGTGGCGCGGATCTTCGCGCTGAAGGACCGCCCTGCAGAAAAGAACCTGCCGGTCATGGTCACCGGCACCGAGCAGCTGATTGCCATCGGTGCGGTGATTGACGAAACGGTGCGCCGGCTGATGGCCTCGCCCTTCTGCCCCGGGCCGCTGACCATCGCGCTGGCGCTGGACTCCGGCCGCGCCCCGGATTGGCTGGCCGGGCGGCAGGAACTGGCCTTCCGCATCCCCGACGATGCCTTCCTGCTGGCGCTGATCGCCCGCACCGGTCCGCTGACGGTGACCAGCGCCAACCGCTCCGGAAAGCCCACGCCCGACGACACCGAGGGCGCGCTGGCGCAACTGACCGCGGCGCCGGACATGGTCATCGCCGGCCGTTCGCGCGGCGCACAACCCTCGACCCTGGTCAACTGCCGCCACCACCCGCCGCAGATCGAACGGCAGGGCGCCGTCTTGCCCGCCGATCTGGCGCCCTACATGGCGGGGGCGGCATGACGGGCGATCTGATCCTGGGCATCGAGACCTCCTGCGACGATACCTCGGTCGCGCTGGTGGCCGAGGATGGCAGCGTCACGGCCTGCGAGACGGTCAACCAGTTTACCATCCACGAGGCTTTCGGCGGCGTCTTCCCCGATCTGGCCAGCCGCGCGCATCTGACCGCCATCCTGCCTGCGGTGGCGCGCGTGACGGGCGCCATCGGGCATGACCGGGCGCGCATCAGGGCGATTGCGGTGACGCGCGGGCCGGGGCTGATCGGCTCGCTGCTGGTGGGGGTGAATGCGGCGCAGGGGCTGGGGCTGGCCTGGGGCAAGCCGGTGATCGGCGTCAATCACCTGCGCGGGCATCTGCGCAGCCCGGAACTGGAGGGCCAGGCGCTGGCCTATCCGGCGCTGGTGCTGCTGGCATCGGGCGGGCACACGGTGCTGGCGCGGATGGAAAGCCGCGAGCGGATCACCGCGCTGGGGGCGACGCGGGACGATTCGATGGGCGAATGCTACGACAAGGTGGCGCGCAGCCTGGGCCTGCCGATGCCGGGCGGGCCGGCCATCGACCGGCTGGCGCTGGCGGGCAGCCCGGTTCATGCCCTGCCGCGCCCGATGCTGCGCGAGGGCTATGATTTTTCCTTCTCCGGCCTGAAATCCAGCGTTGCCCGGCTGCTGGAGCGCGAACCCGCGCTGGCCGAGACCGAGGCCGGGCGCGCCGATGTAGCGGCCTCTTTCGTGGCCGCCTGCATGGAGATCGCCGAGGCGAAGCTGGACCGTGCGCTGGCCGCGCATGACGTGGCCTCGGTGGTGGTGGTGGGCGGGGTGGCGGCCAGCCGGCAATTGCGCGCCCGTGTCCAGGCGCTGGCCGACCGGCACGGCATCGCCTGCACCCTGCCACCGCCGACATGGGCCACCGACAATGCCGCGATGATCGCGCTGGCGGGCTGGGACTATGCGCGCGCCGGGCAGGATCCGGGCCTGCGCGCCGATCCGGCGCTGCCGCTGGACGCCTGGTAGCCGGGCAAGCCCCTTGTGGCTGGCGCGGCGGGCCACTAGATCCGCCGCTGACCCATGACCCGCCCCGCCTGGGGGCGGCAGATTTCGGAGCCATTGGATGCAGGACCAAGAGCGCACGCCTTTCCGGGCGATCCTGGCCAGTTTGCGCGCCTCCTTCCTGACCGGGCTGATCGTCGTCGCCCCGGCGGTGCTGACCATCTGGCTGATCTTCGCCATGGTGGAATTCATCGACAACCGCGTGCTGCCGCTCCTGCCGCGCAAGCTGTTGCCGGATTTCCTGACCGCGCTCAGCTTTCCGGGCATGGGTGTGCTGGTCTTTCTGGCCTTCACGCTGGCGGTGGGCTGGTTCGCCAAGGGCTTCTTCGGGCGTCAGCTGATCGACTTCGGCGAGCGGATCGTGGCGCGCATGCCCATCGTGCGAACCATCTATCGCGGGCTGAAACAGGTGGCCGAGACGGTGCTGGCCGATACCTCGACCAGTTTCAAGCGCGCCTGTCTGGTGGAATACCCGCGCCGGGGAATCTGGGCGGTGGCTTTCTATTCCTCCGACACCCGTGGCGAGATCGCCGGCCGCCTGCCTGAGGGCGAGCGCCATATCGCGGTCTTCCTGCCGACCACGCCGAACCCCACGTCGGGCTTTCTGCTTTTCGTGCCGGAAAAGGATGTGCGTTATCTGGACATGCCGGTGGAGGATGCCATCAAGCTGGTCATCTCGGCCGGGCTGGTGGTGCCGGGGGACGAGGCGCTGCGCGCGGCGAAGCGGATGGCCGGAACGCTGCCCGAGCCGGAAC
>SKNG01000175.1 GCA_007120685.1 Paracoccaceae bacterium
CCCTGGCCGAACCGGGCCAATGACTGGCGGCCGATGCATATCCATGTCTCGGTCTTCGGGCGCAGTTTCGGGCAGCGGCTGATCACGCAGATGTATTTTCAGGGCGACCCGCTGATCCCGCTCTGCCCCATCGCCAACACCATCAAGGACCGCGCCAGCCTGGACAGGCTGGTGGCGCCCTTGGACATGGCGCATGCGCGGCCCCTGGATTTTCTGGCCTACAAGTTCGACATCGTGCTGCGCGGGCGGCGGCAGACGATGTTCGAGAACAAGCTGGAGGGGATGTGATGGTGCAGAAGCTGGATACCCTCGCCGAGAGCGCCTCGCAGACGGGCGGGCCCTATGTGCATATCGGGCTGATCCCGACATTCGCGGGGCTGGGGGGGATTTACCCCGAGGATCTGGGCAAACGCGCCATCGAGGAAGGGGCGCAGGGCGAGGTGATCACGATCACCGGCTCGGTCTTTGACGGCACCGGCTGGGCGCTGCGCGATGCGCTGATCGAAAGCTGGCAGCCGGATGCGCAGGGGCGTTTTCCGGGCCAGACGGGTGCCGATCCGAAGGTGAACGGTTTCTGCCGGTTTGCGGCGGATGGGCAGAGCGGGGAATTCACGCTGGTCACGGTCAAGCCCGGACGGGTGGCGATGCGGGGCGGGGGGTGGCAGGCGCCGCATGTCTCGCTCTGGGTTGCCGCACGGGGGATCAATGTGGGGCTGCATACGCGGGTCTATTTCGAGGACGAGGACAACAGCGCCGATCCGCTGCTTGGCCGGATCGAACAGCGGCACCGGGTGCAGACGCTGATTGCGAAACGGATCGCGCCGGGGCAGTATCGTTTCGATATCCGTCTGCAGGGCGAGGGCGAGACGGTGTTTCTGGATATCTGAGGGCCGGCCCGCCGCCGGATCGGGCGCCGCCCCACCCAACCCACCCGCGGCCCCCGCTCCGCCGTCGGGCCGGCCCCTTCCAGCGCGAGACGGGAGAGAGACATGAGCAAACCCTGCATCATCTGTGTAGCGATCACCGGCTCGGTGCCCACCAAGGAAAACAACCCGGCGGTGCCGATCACGATTGCCGAGCAGGTGGAGAGCACGCAGGAGGCCTTCGAGGCGGGCGCCAGCATTGCGCATTGCCATGTGCGCGACGATGCCGGCAAGCCGACCTCGGACCCGGAGCGGTTTGCGCGGCTGAAGGAGGGGCTGGAGGAGCATTGCCCCGGCATGATCGTCCAGTTTTCCACCGGGGGGCGGTCAGGCGCCGGGAAAGAGCGTGGGGGGATGCTGCCCTTGCGGCCCGACATGGCCTCGCTGACCGTGGGCAGCAACAACTTTCCCACCCGGGTTTATGAAAACCCCCCCGATCTGGTGGACTGGCTGGCTGGCGAGATGCGCGCGCATGACATCAAGCCCGAGATCGAGGCTTTCGATCTGAGTCATATCGTGCAGGCCGCGAAGATGGCGCAGGAGGGACGGCTGAAGGGGCCGCTTTACGTGCAGTTCGTCATGGGGGTGAGGAATGCGATGCCCGCCGATGAGCGGATTTTCGATTTCTACATCGAGACGTTGCAGCGTTTCGCGCCCGATGCCGAATGGTGTGCCGCCGGGATCGGCGCGGCGCAGGCGGTGGTGAACGAGTGGTGCGTCAGCCGCGGGGGCCATACGCGGACCGGGCTGGAGGACAATGTGCGGCTGGACCGCGAGATCCTGGCGCCGTCGAACGCCGCGCTGGTGCGCCGGGCGGTTGAGATTTGCGCGCGTCACGAACGGCCGGTGGCAAGCTGGCAGCAGGCGCGGGAAATCCTGGGGCTACGCGCGGCCTGAGCGGGCCTCATTCAACGCCGCCCGTTCCGTCGCCGAAACCGCGCCAATGGCGCGATTTCCGGGTGCTCGGAACACTCTGGATGTTTCAGGAGCAAGGAGTGGCGGGTCAGGCGTGGAAGCTGACCAGGTCCTCCAGCGCCGCGCGGTCGGTGCGGGCGGCGTTGGCCGGATGGGACGTGTCCTCGTAGCCGAAGGCGATGCCCATGATCAGTTTCGGCCCCTCGGCGAGGCCGAGATGGGCGCGGATCAGTTCCGGGTAGAGCGAAAGCGCGCCCTGGGCGCAACTGGCGATGCCGCGGCTGGCCATCGCCAGCATCAGCGTCTGGGCATAGCCGCCCAGATCGGCGGCCTCGCGCAGGCCGAAGGGTTCGGGCAGGAAGACGAAGGCGGCATGGGGGGCGCCGAAGGCATCGAGATTGCGCAGGAAGGCTTCGGTGCGGCCTTCGTGATCATCGCGGGCGATGCCCATGGCCCCGTAGAGCGCCTTTGCCGAGCCGATCTGGCGGGCGCGCCAGACGCCCGTGTAGCCGCCCACCATGGGCACATCCGGGGCGGCCGGTTTGCCGGTCTTCGCGCGTTCGGTCATCGCCGCGCCGAGAGCCCGCAGCGCGGTGCCAGAGACGACATGGGTTTCCCAGGGCTGGACGTTGCAGTTGGAGGGCGCCAGGCTGGCGAGCGAGAAGACCTCTCGCATCAGGGCGGGTTCCAGTTCCTGCGGCAGGTAGCCGCGTACCGAGCGCCGCGCGGCGAGGGTGGTGTCGAAATCCATGGGGCGGGTTTGCGTGATCTGGGTCATGGCCGCACCATGCCCTGCCGCGCGGCGATGGACAACCGCCGATGGTGACGTCATGGCGTGGCGCGGGTGAAGTCATAGAATTGCTGGAAATTGTGGAGGGGCGCTGCCCTACTGGGAGGTGACATCACCACCTATGCCGGTTGCCGCCGGCGCCAGCGAGGGAGCACCCCATGAACAGGAG
>SKNG01000288.1 GCA_007120685.1 Paracoccaceae bacterium
GACGGGACAGGCGCAGCCGACGGGGCTGGGCGCAGAACGGCCCTTCGAAGGGCCGTTTCGCGCCCTACGCTGTCACTGCGCAGAGGGTGTCCCGCCGGGACTGCCGCGCAGCACGGCCGGCAGCGCCTCCGGCAGGTCCTCGGCGATAAGGCCGGGGCCGGCGTGCAGCGCGGCCTCGACATGCAGCCAGGCGGCGGTGGCGGCGGCGTCCTGCGCCGGCCAGCCGCGTGCCATGAGCCCGGCAATTAGCCCGGCCAGCACATCGCCCGCCCCGGCCGTGGCCAGCCAGGGCGCGGCGCGCGCGCGCAGGGCGGCATGGACCTGCGGCCAGCCCTCAGGCGCGGCGACCACCGTGTCGGCGCCCTTCAGCAGCACCACCGCGCCGCTTTCGGCCGCCGCCTGCATTACTGCCTGCACCCGGGGCAGGTCAGCGCCAGACAGATGCGGCCACAGCCGGGCGAATTCGCCACCATGCGGGGTCAGCACGCAGCCCGGGTGCAACAGCGCGCGCAGGGCGGCATCGCCCGCGATCAGCGTCAGCGCATCGGCATCCAGCACCGTGGGCCGGTGCCGCTTCAGCACGGCTGCCACCAGCGCCGCCTCGCGCGCGCCCAGCCCCAGCCCGGGGCCGAGGCATAGCGCCGTGATCCGGCTGTCCGACAGCGCCTGCATCAGCGCCTGATCATCGGCGAGCGGGCGCAGCATCACCGCATCCAGCCGCGCCGCGTTCTCGATCAGCGCGGCCGGCGGGCAGCCCAGCGTGACCAGGCCCGCCCCCACCCGCAGAGCCGCCCGCGCCGCCAGCCGCGCCGCCCCGCCGCGCCCCACGCCACCCGAGAGGACCAGCGCATGGCCGTGGTCGTATTTATGCCCGCCCCCCTTGGCCAGCCGCGCCCCCGGCGGGCCGACCGCAACGGCGACCTGCGCGCCATCGTCCCGCGCCAGCGCCGCCAGTTCGGCCTCAAGCCCGATATCCACCACCGACAGCGCCCCGGTCATCCCGCCCCCCGGCAGCAGCACATGGCCCAGCTTCGGCGCCTGAAAGGTCACCGTCAGATCGGCGCCGCGCGAAAGATACGCCCCCTCGGCCCTGACCCGCCCGCTGTCGGCACAGAGCCCCGAAAGCATATCCACCGCCACCAGCCGCGCGCCCACCTGCTGCGCCAGCGCCAGCGGCCCCCAGGCGGCCGGCGCCAGATCCCGCACCAGGCCGGTGCCGAACAGCGCATCCACCACCACCGCATCACGCAATACCGCAGGGTCCAGTTCCGCCGCCACCGCGCCCAGCGCCGCCCAGCGTTCGGCATTGGCCCTTGCATCGGGCGTGGCCGGCGGGGCCAGCGCCCAGACCGAGACCTGCCACCCCTGCCCCGCCAGCAACCGCGCCACCACATAACCGTCGCCACCGTTGTTGCCCGGCCCGCACAGCACCACCGCCCGGCGCGGCCCCGCCGGCCATTGCGCCACGATCGCCGCGGCCACCCCGGCGCCGGCACGCTCCATCAACGCCAACCCGTCCGCCGCGCCCGACTCGATGGCCGCCCTCTCGATGCTGCGCATTTGGGCAGATGTCAGTATTTCGGTCACGTTCCCCTCGCCTGGTTTTCTCTTTCTGCTTATTTTTTCATCTTCTAGGTGAAATCCTGTGCGGATTGCTCCGCGCAGCCTGCACAGGGCCGGGTTTCCATCTCTGCGGGCAGGCTAGTCGATTGAGGCCGGCCTGTGAACGTGGTCACTAAGCCCCACCCGGGGGCGAGCCTCGCCAGGCGGGCGTCCGATGCGGCGGGGCGGGGCGACAAGGCGAACGGAAAGACACCAGACGACAAGACCCGGCGCAAGGAGCGTGCAGACGTGAAAAAGATCGAAGCCATCATCAAACCCTTCAAGCTCGACGAGGTGAAGGAGGCGCTGCAGGAAATCGGTATCCAGGGCCTGTCGGTCATCGAGGTCAAGGGCTTCGGGCGCCAGAAGGGCCATACCGAACTCTATCGCGGCGCCGAATATGTCGTCGATTTCCTGCCGAAGGTGAAGATCGAGGTGATTCTGGCGGACGACATGGTCGAGGCAGCGGTAGAGGCGATCATCGCCGCCGCGCGCACCGACAAGATCGGCGATGGCAAGATCTTCGTCTCGCCTGTCGAACAGGTGATCCGCATCCGCACCGGCGAAACCGGCGAGGACGCCATCTGAGCAGCCGCGCCCGGCCCCCGCAAACCTTCAGCCCGTTTCCGAAAAAGCAAGGGAAAGCAAAGACATGAGTATCGAAAAGGTTCTCGGCGCCATCAAGCAGGAGGACGTCAAGTACGTCGACATCCGGTTCACCGACCCGCGCGGCAAGGTGCATCACGTCACCGTCATGGCCGATCAGGTGGATGCGGATTTCCTGGAAGAAGGTTTCATGTTCGACGGCTCCTCGATCAATGGCTTCAAGTCGATCGACCAGTCGGACATGAAACTGATGCCGGATACCGAGACGGCCTATATGGACCCGTTCTACGCCGAGAAGACGCTCTGCCTGCACTGCAATGTGCTGGAACCCGATACCGGCGAGCCCTATTCCCGCGACCCGCGCGGCACGGCGGTCAAGGCCGAGGCCTATCTGAAATCCTCGGGCATGGGCGATACCGCCTTCTTCGGCCCTGAAGCCGAGTTCTTCGTCTTCGACGACGTGCGCTTTTCGGTCAGCATGAACAAGGTCGCCTACGAAGTCGACGCGGTTGACGGGGCGTGGAACACCGATACCGAATACGAATCCGGCAACATGGGTCACCGCCCGGGCGTCAAGGGCGGCTATTTCCCGCTGCCGCCAGTGGATGGTGCGCAGGACATGCGGTCCGAGATGCTGTCCACCATGAAGCAGATCGGGATGAATGTGGACAAGCACCACCACGAGGTGGCGTCGAACCAGCACGAACTGGGCCTGATCTTCAGCTCGCTGACCAAGCAGGCAGACGAGTTGCAGAAATACAAATACGTGATCCACAATGTGGCCCATGCCTACGGTCGCTCGGCCACCTTCATGCCGAAGCCGATCAAGGGCGACAACGGCACCGGCATGCATGTCAACATGTCGATCTGGAAGGACGGCAAGCCGCTGTTTGCCGGCGACAAATACGCCGATCTGAGCCAGGAGGCGCTGTGGTTCATCGGTGGCGTGCTCAAGCATGCCAAGGCGCTGAATGCCTTCACCAACCCTTCGACCAACAGCTACAAGCGCCTGATCCCGGGGTTCGAGGCACCTGTGCTGCTGGCCTATTCGGCGCGCAACCGTTCGGCCTCGTTCCGCATTCCCTGGGCGGAAAGCCCGAAGGCCAAGCGCGTGGAAGCCCGCTTCCCTGACCCCTCTGCCAACCCCTATCTGGCCTTCGCCGCGCTGCTGATGGCCGGCCTGGACGGCATCCAGAACAAGATCGACCCGGGCGAGCCTTCGGACAAGGACCTCTACGATCTGCCGCCCGAGGAACTGGCCGACATTCCCACCGTCTGCGGCTCGCTGCGAGAGGCGATCACCTCGCTGGAGGCTGATCACGAATTCCTGCTGAAGGGCGATGTCTTCACCAAGGATCAGATCGACGCCTATATCGAGCTGAAGTGGGAAGAGGTCTACAACTACGAGCACACGCCGCATCCGGTTGAATACCAGATGTATTACAGCTGCTGATCGGCAGGGAAGAAAACAAAGGGGGCGTCCTGCGAGGCGCCCCTTTTTGCGTGCCGGGGGCCGGGCCCCGGCTGTCTGCTGCCGGAACCGGGCGGTATGGCGAGGAACGGTTTTTCGTTTTATTTTAAATACTTGATTCTGTTAATTTCCTGCGAAGCGGCTATCCTTTGCGATTGGGTGAGACCGCGCGCAGGGTGGCGCGGTCCGGTTGGGATGTCGGCACCGGATGACGGGTCTGAGCAACAGGACAGGGCTTTCAGGGGCAACGCTGCTTTATGGCGCGGCGGCGGCGGCACCGGATCTGGTGCTGGCGGCGCAGTTCCTGATTGACGATCTGCGCCGCGACGGGTGGCGGATTGCGGGCGTCCGGGTCGGCGCCCGCGAAGTGCGCCTGCGGGTGGACGGCTTCGATCTGGCGATGACGCTGGCCGACGAGCCCCTGCCGGATTGTGTAACGGCCGCCCTGATGCGCCCGTCGCGGCCGGCAGAAGCGCCGGATCTGGCGCGCGCGCGCGTCTGGCACCTGTTGAGCCGACACCACATGATCCTGGGCGTGCTGATCCGGGCACGGGGCGCGCGGGCCCGGCAGGCCATCGAGGACGACAGGGAGGACCTGGCGAGCACCTGCCAGACCCTGGTCTGCACCATCGCCGAGGCCGCACCGCCGGATCTGGTCCTGTGGCAGGCCAGCGGCGCGGTCCTGTCGCCGGCCGAATTCCGCAAGGCGCCGCTGGCCTTTCTGACGCTGACCAGCGCCGACGCCGGGCTGGAACCGATCCGCGCCGCCGGTTTGCCCACCAACAGGCCGCGCGCGCGAACGGCACCGCAGACGACCGCGTTGCAGGCAGCGCCCGGCGCGCAACCCTTTGCCCTGCCCATGCCAGCCCCGGAGCCGGAGACCACTTCATCGACGCGGCCAGCAAAGCCGTCTGGCGGGAATGGGCAGCCACCCGGCATGTCGCACCCGCCGGACAGCCGCGATGCACGCGCGGCGCGCGCCTCTTCCGGGCGGCTGTTCGGCAAGAACCGCAAGATCCGTTGCCGCGTTGTGATCAGCGGCGAGAGCGCCGAAAGCGAAAGGCTACGCAATGCGATGCGCCAGGACGCCCAGCCCGGTCGGCGCGCCAAGCGCGCAACCGGTCCTGGCCTCGCGCCGGCAGACAAGGGCGGCACCGCAACGCTGCCTTTCGGCTTTTCGAACCGTGCTCGGACGCGCGCCGAGCCTGCGGCAAGGGCGACGGAAGGGCCAGAGGGGCTGCGGGCGGTGCGAAGCAAGGCGCGCTCGCCGCTGATGCGCTCCTTGCAGGTGGCGCTGCTATGCATGGCGCTGGCCTGGGTCTTGCCGGAAACCGCCGGAAGCGGCGCCGACCCGTCATCCGGCGGCGCGTCATTGGCGCAAGCCGGCACCAAAGCCCCTTCGCTGGCAGCGACACCGGCCCCCACCACCGGTCGTTGATCCTTCAGCTTGTCCACCGGCCCATGCCAATACCCATGCCCGTTTTCCGGCGCGCGGCCACGTCTGCCATGGCCTTTGTCAAAGCGTGCTGCCCACGCGCCACCCGGCCGGGATGATGCAGACAAGCCCATGTCGTGGGTCGGCAGAACCACTGCGGATCGCACCCCGCAGGCACGCTCGCTTTGGCGAGCCTTGCCACAGCCACAGGTCAGCGCGGCTGTCAAGCATGCGCGTTGTCTTCACCATTCGCACCGGCACCATCGCCGCGCTGATTGACGATCTCCAGCCAGGCCATCGAGCGCGCCTCGTCAAGCAGTTCTGCCAACGCCTTCATCTGGTTGTCGCGGGCGTATCGCGCCAGATCCTCGATCTCGCGCACAATCCATTCGTGCTGCACGTCCGTCCCCCGTTCCGCTGCTGATTCCGCTCTGAAACCCTAGCGTGAACAAGGTTGAGGAAGGCTTTACTTCAGAACATAAAAAGAACAAACGGGGCAGTTTTCTGCCCCGTTCGCTGCTTCAGCATCCCTTTCGGACCGCATTGCCGCGGCGCCGGCGCCGGCTTCCGGTCCTGACGCCGTTCCCGGTCATGCCTGGCGGCCGGCCTCCAGCGCGTCCTCGAAGGTGCGCAGCCCGGTGGTCGGCGCCTGCACCAGCACCGCCATGTTGCCCGGCTTGTGCTGGTTGCGCCGCATCAGCATATGGGCGGCCGGGATTTCTGCCCAGGGGAAGACCTCGGACATGCAGGGATCCAGCCGACGCTCGATCATTAGCCGGTTCGCTGCCGAGGCCTGCGCCAGATGCGCGAAATGCGACCCCTGCAGGCGCTTCTGGTGCATCCACATGTAGCGCACATCGAAGGTGCAATTGAAACCGCTGGTGCCGGCGCAGATCACCACCATCCCGCCCTTCTTGACGATCAGGGTGGAGACCGGGAATGTCGCCTCGCCCGGGTGTTCGAACACCAGATCGACATTCACGCCCTTGCCGGTGATGTCCCAGATCGCCTTGCCGAATTTGCGCGCTTCCTTCAGCCAGGCGTTGTATTCGGGGCTGTTGACCGTGGGCAGTTGCCCCCAGCAGTTGAAGTCATTGCGGTTGATGACGCCCTTGGCGCCCAGCCCCAGCACGAAATCGCGCTTGGATTCATCGCTGATCACCCCGATCGCATTCGCCCCGGCGGTATTGGCCAACTGAATCGCATAGGACCCCAGGCCACCCGAAGCGCCCCAGACCAACACATTCTGCCCCGGCTGCAGGTCATGGGGCGCATGGCCGAAGAGCATCCGGTAGGCGGTGGCCAGCGTGAGCGTGTAGCAGGCGCTTTCCTCCCAGGTCAGATGCTTCGGGCGCGGCATCAGCTGCTGGGCCTGCACCCGGGCGAACTGCGCGAAAGAGCCGTCATGCGTCTCGTAGCCCCAGATGCGTTGGGTGGGGCTGAACATCGGGTCGCCGCCGTTGCAGTGTTCGTCATCGCCGTCGTCCTGGTTGCAGTGGATGACGACCTCGTCGCCCACCTTCCAGCGCTTGACCTTGTCACCCACCGCCCAGACGATCCCCGAGGCATCGGAGCCGGCAATGTGATAGGGCTGCTTGTGCCCGTCAAAGGGGCTGATCGGCTCGCCGCGGCTGGCCCAGACGCCGTTGTAGTTGACGCCTGCCGCCATTACCAGGACCAGCACCTCATGGCTGTCCAGTTGCCAGGTATCCACCACTTCGACCTGCATCGCGGTTTCCGGCTCGCCATGGCGCTCGCGGCGGATGGCCCAAGCGTACATCTTCTTGGGGACATAGCCCAGGGGCGGCATCTCGCCGATCTCGTAGAGGTCCTTTTCGGGCGCGTCATAGGGCGCGATGCCGGTCTGCTGGTCTAGGGCCATGGCCGTCTCCTGATGCTCATCATGCCGCGATGCAGAATCACTGCGGTAACTGCCGCAGCATTACGAACGGCCGCGCAACAATGCAACCTTCATTGTCAACAAATTATAATTTTATGTCTCGCCGGCGACAGGCAGTTCACGTGGCTCGGCCTCCGGCACCGGCGATGCGGGCTCTGCCAGGCGCTGCAGCACCGAGGCCGCGTAATAGCCCAGCGCCGCGTCCTGCCCCGGCGCGATGGACACCTTGCCGGCCTTCTGAACCAGGATACCGCGTAGCAGCAACGCGGCGAGCCCCTGTTCGGCGGCCCGCGCGCCTTCGCCTTCCGGCAGATGCATCCAGGCGCCGATGGTCTGCAATTCGCGCACCAGCTCGGCAGCCCGTTCCAGCAAGGCGTCACGGGCGCAGGCGCCCTGGGCCTGGACCATGGCTGCGGCGACCAGCGGCACGGGCAGCACCGGCACGGCGGCGCGGATCCGCTCCATCAGCGCCTCTGCCAGGGATTCGGTGCTGGCATCGGGACGGGTCTCCATGAAGGCGCGCAGCGAAAGGGGCGTGCCGTAGCACACGGCGGCGTAGCCAAAGCGCTGAAACCGGCCGCGCAGCTTCTGCCAGATCACCCGCGCCGTGAACCCCGCCACCACCCACAGGCTGACCCGAAACCGCCGCCGCCCCTCGCGCCCGGCCTCGATCAGCACGCGGTCTTCCAGCACCCGGTCATAGTTCAGCGCCACCGGCACGAAGACCACATCGCGCCCGTCGCCAAAGCTGAAATCGCGCACGATGTAGTGCAGCAGCCCCTTCTTTGCCGGGCCGACCGCGCCATTCAGGCTGAGCCCGCCTTCGGGGAACATGGCCTGGGTAATGCCTTCCTGCACCGACATCTGCACATAGCGCGCCAGCACCGCACGATAGAGCGGCGTCGAATAGCGGCGGCGGATGAAATAGGCCCCCATCGCCCGGATCAGCGATTTCAGCGGCCAGACCTGCGCCCATTCCCCCACCGCGTAGGAAAGCGCCGAGCGGTCGGCGGCCAGCCAGGTGACCAGCACATAGTCCATGTTCGAGCGGTGGTTCATCACGAAGACCACGGCCGAGCGTTCGTCGATATCGCGCAGGGTCTGGGCGCTGCCCCGGCCCAGGCGCACGTCATAGAACCCCTGGCTGAGCCGCCGCGCCACCTTGATGGCGAAGCCGAAATAGGTGGCGGTGGAAAAGCCCGGAACAATCTCGCGCGCATAGGAGCGGGCGCGGGCGAAGGCCACGTTATGCGGCACGTCCTCGGCGCGGGCATAATCGGCCACGGCCTCCATCACCTGCGGGTCATGGATCAGCCGTGTGACCTGATCCTGCCGGCGCATCAGGCGGAAGGGGCGGATGGGCCGTTCCAGCCGCTGGTTCAACCTTTCAACCGCGCGCTCCATGCGCCGGCGCAGGAACCAGCGCAACCCGGGTCCGATGATACGGTCCAGCGTGGCGATGGCGGCCAGGGCCAGCACCAGAATCACCAGCCAAAGCGGCATTTCCACAGTCGTAACCATGCGCGCACATTGTCAGCAAGCTTCGCGCGGGGCAATCCTGCGCCGCATCGATCCGGACCTGGTGACGGCGCGGCAGGGCGGCGCCGAAAGCGGCGAAGATCCGCGCAACCCATGGGCGAAAAGGCGCTGCCGGCGGGGCGTTGCCGACGCAAATCGCCCGGATCGCGGCTTTTCGCTGAAGCGGGTTGGCCTGACACCAGATTGCGTTGTCCGGTCCTGCACCACCACTTAGCGTCCTGTCCTGTCGCCTGCCGGTTGGTCCGGCCGGGCGGCACCACAGAAGGGAGATAATCATGAAGACCTTGTTTGCGACCACGTTCTCGGCGCTGGTCCTGGGGTCCGGGATGGCCATTGCGCAGATGGCTGACGGGCCCTGGACGATGGAAGAGTTCATGGCCGCCTACCCCGAGGTCACGCCCGAGGTATTCGCCGAGATCGACACCAACAACGACGGTGTGATCGACGCGGATGAACTCAAGGCAGCGGTCGAGGCCGGTCTGGTCGCCCCTTCCGAGGGCTGACGCCTCGGCGCGGCAGTCGCATGCGCCAACATGCGACCGCCGCAAGGACGAAAAAGGCCTCACCGGTCATACCGTCCCTTATGCGGCGCCACGGCGCCGCATCGCCTTATATAGCATCTTGTTTGCAAGCCAGTCCAACGGCCAATCGTGCAACAGGGCTCGCCGCGTTGCAGCGATTCCCTGCTTGACATTATCTTTCTCTTGCCTATTCCAAACGGAAAGAAAATTGCGCCGCGCCTGGCGTGACCGTTGACCATTGCCCTGACGGAGGCTCGACGATGACAGAGCAAGCGACAGCAACGCGCGACAAGCCCTGGCTGTTTCGCACCTATGCCGGCCATTCCACGGCGGCCGCGTCGAACGCGCTCTACCGCACCAACCTGTCCAAGGGCCAGACCGGGCTGTCGGTGGCTTTCGATCTGCCCACGCAGACGGGCTATGACAGCGACCATGAACTGGCGCGCGGCGAGGTGGGCAAGGTCGGCGTGCCAGTGGCGCATCTGGGCGACATGCGCATGCTGTTTGACCAGATCCCGCTGGAGCAGATGAACACCTCGATGACCATCAACGCCACGGCGCCGTGGCTGCTGGCGCTTTATATTGCCGTGGCCGAGGAACAGGGCGCGGATGTCGCAAAGCTTCAGGGCACGGTGCAGAACGACATTATCAAGGAATACCTCTCGCGCGGGACCTATATCTGCCCACCGAAGCCCAGCCTGCGAATGATCACGGATGTCGCGGCCTATACGCGCGAACATCTGCCGAAATGGAATCCGATGAATGTCTGTTCCTACCATCTGCAGGAAGCGGGCGCCACGCCGGAACAGGAACTGGCCTTCGCGCTGGCCACGGCCTGCGCGGTGCTTGATGACCTTAAGGGCAAGGTGCCGGCCCAGCATTTTCCGGCCATGGTGGGGCGGATCAGTTTCTTCGTGAACGCGGGCATCCGCTTCGTGACCGAGCTGTGCAAGATGCGCGCCTTCACCGAACTCTGGGACGAGATCTGCCGCGACCGCTACGGGGTGGCAGACGCGAAATACCGCCGTTTCCGTTACGGCGTGCAGGTCAATTCGCTGGGCCTGACCGAGCAGCAGCCGGAAAACAACGTCTATCGCATCTTGATCGAGGCGCTGGCGGTGACGCTGTCGAAGAACGCCCGCGCCCGGGCGCTGCAACTGCCCGCCTGGAACGAGGCGCTGGGCCTGCCGCGGCCCTGGGATCAGCAATGGTCGCTGCGCTTGCAACAGGTGCTGGCCTATGAGACCGACCTCCTGGAATACGGCGATCTTTTCGACGGCAACCCGGCGGTGACGAAGAAGGTGGAGGCGCTGAAGGACGGCGCGCGGGCGGAACTGGCGCTGATCGACGGCATGGGCGGCGCGGTCGAGGCGATCGACTATATGAAATCGCGGCTGGTTGAGTCGAATGCCGAGCGCATCGCCCGGATCGAAGCGGGCGAAACGGTGGTGGTGGGCGTGAACAAGTTCACCACGACCGAGCCCTCGCCCCTGACCACCGGCGAGGGGGCGATCATGGTGGTGGACCAGGAAGCCGAGCGCGACCAGATCGCCCGGCTGGA
>SKNG01000371.1 GCA_007120685.1 Paracoccaceae bacterium
CGCCCCGCGCCACCATCAGCCCGTCCGACGCGGCCAGGATGGCGTCGATCTCGGCCAGCGCCGCCGGTTTTTCGATCTTGGCCATCAGCAGGGCACGGCCGGCGGTCAGGCTGCGCGCCTCTTCCAGATCCGCCGCGCGCTGCACGAAGCTCAGCGCGATCCAGTCCACCCCCAGGCCGCAGGCGAATTCCAGATCCCCGCGGTCCTTTTCCGACAGCGCCTTCACCGGCAGCACCACATCGGGCACATTGACGCCCTTGCGGTCGGAAATCACCCCGCCGACGGTGACGATGCATTCGGCGTGATCGGGTCCGCATTCCTCCACCAGCAGCCGCATCTTGCCATCGTTGACCAGCAGCGAGGCGCCGGGTTCCAGCGCCGCGAAGATTTCCGGATGTGGCAGGCAGACGCGATGCGCATCGCCCGGCGCGGGGTCCAGGTCCAGGCGAAAGCGCGCGCCCTCTTCCAGTTCCGCCGCGCCGTGGCTGAACTGCCCCAGCCGCAGTTTCGGCCCCTGCAGGTCGACCAGGATGGCGACCGGCTGGCCGATCTCGCGCTCCAGCGCGCGCACCAGCGCATGACGCGCGGCGATATCGTCATGCGAGCCATGGCTCATGTTCAGCCGGAAGACATCGGCGCCGGCCTGAAACAGTGCCCGTATCGTGCCCGCGTCCGACGAGGCCGGGCCCAGCGTGGCGACAATCTTCACATTGCGGTTGCGTCTTTTTCCCTGCACCGGATCCTGCCCTGGTTTGACTTGCGCCCCTGCTTCTATCGCCGAAATGTAAACCTGCGGCAACCAAGGCCCTGCAGACAGACGCTTGACGCGCCCGGCCTGTGCGCCCAGTTCCCGGGTATCATCGAAAGGAGAGCGACATGGACGACGCAACCCGCACCCGTATCGAGGCCGCCACCTTTCAGCGTCTGGTGACGCATCTGATGCAGGACAGGCCGGATGCCCAGAATATCGACATGATGAATCTGGCCGGGTTCTGCCGCAACTGTCTGAGCCGCTGGTATCAGGAAGCCGCGGCGGAAGAGGGATTCACGCTGGACAAGGCGCAGGCGCGCGAGGTGGTCTATGGCATGCCCTATGACGACTGGCGCGCGCAGCACCAGCGCGAGGCCAGCGCCGAACAGAAGGCGGCCTTCGACAAGGCCTTTGCCGAGAACGTGGGCAAGGAAAGCTGAAGGGTGATCGCTCCGAACGGGTGACCTTCCCGGGCCTGCCCTCATGGCTGCCTGCACCGCCCTTTTCGACCTGGCGACGCCCGGGCAGGACTTTCCCCCGGAACCGACGCCTGCAGCGCAATCGGAAACGCGCGTTCGAACGCGCGTGGCACGGGCCTTCGAAGGCCCGTTTTCCGTGATGTCCGCAGGGCGCTTGCGTCGCTCGATTTCCACCTGGAATGGTCGCGCTCTGGCGGGTTATTCCTGATCCGGTTTCTGCTCCGGTTCCGGTTCCGGCTCCTGCCAATGCGCCTCGATCAGCTTGAAGTTGGAGATCAGGAAGGCGAACATCACCCCCATCTGGCCGAAGGTATCCCAGATCACATAGACATCGGTAGAGAAGTTGCGCCAGATCACCTCATTCGCTCCGGCGAAGGCCAGGAAGAACCAGGCCATGCGGCGGGTCAGGATCATCCAGCCCTGCCGGCTGATCGGCAGTGCATCCTCCAGCACATAGGCCAGCCAGGACTGCCCGCGCCACAGGCCGATCCACAGAAGCAGGCTGAAGGCGCCGAAGACGAAGGTGCTTTTCATCTTGAAGAAGCGTTCGTCGTTCAGCGCCACGGTAATGCCGCCCAGCACCACCACCAGCACCAGCGTTGCCACCTGCATGCGCGACAGCTTGCCGGTCAGCCGCCGCAGCACCAGCGCCGAGGCCAGTTGCAGCGGGGTGAAGACCACGATGGCGATGATGAACCCGGCATAATCGGTGCCGCCCAGGGTGACGGTCTGCTCACGCACCATGAAATAGGTAACCAGAAAGACCAGCAGCGGGCCGAATTCCAGCACCTGGCGAAGCATCGGGGCGGGTGGGGCAGGGGGTGTGGGCATGCGTCCTTCCGGTCTGAACTGCGGGTGATGTGCACGCCGGCTGCATCTTTGGCAAGTCATCCGTGCCGGTCGATGGCACGACAGCTTGGCGAGCGGTGCATGGCTGCCATGCGGACCGGGTGGGCTTGACGCCCGGGCGAAAGGGGGTCAATGGCGGACGCGCCCGTTTTTTTCAGTCCGATAACGAAAGCCTGTCATGAGCAACCCCAATCGCACCCCGATCCAGGAACTCTACGTGTCCTATGACTCGGCCCAGAAACTGAAGGTCGAGGCCGCCGCGCTGCCCTCCTGGGATCTGACACCGCGGCAGGTCTGCGATCTGGAACTGTTGATGAACGGCGGTTTTGCGCCGCTGAAGGGCTTTCTGGGGCAGGCCGATTACGAAGGTGTGGTCAAGGACATGCGCCTGGCCGATGGCACGCTCTGGCCAATGCCGATCACGCTGGATGTGGGCCAGGGTTTTGCCGACGGGATCGAGCCCGGGCAGGACATCGCCCTGCGCGATCAGGAAGGCGTGATCCTGGCGATCATGTCGGTGACCGACAAATGGATGCCAGAGAAGGCGCATGAGGCCGCGCATGTGTTCGGCGCCGACGATCCCGCGCACCCGGCGGTGCATTACCTGCACAACATCGCCGGGCCGGTCTATCTGGGCGGGCCGATCACCGGCATCCAGGCGCCGGTGCATTACGATTTCAAGGCCCGCCGCGACACGCCCAACGAATTGC
>SKNG01000295.1 GCA_007120685.1 Paracoccaceae bacterium
GAAGAAACGGAACATCGTCACCGGCAGGGCGTGGATATGCGCCCAGGCATGGCCCATCGCCTCGTTCGCCTTCTTGGTGGCGGCGTAGAAGGACATCTGCGTATCGGCCTTGTGGGTCTCGGCATAGGGCATCAGGTCATTGGCGCCATAGACCGAACTGGTCGAGGCCATCATCAGATGCCGCACGCCGGCGCGCCGCGCGGCCTCCATGACGTTGAAGGCGCCGATCAGATTGGCGTCCACATAGGCGCGCGGGTTCTCGATCGAGTAGCGCACGCCGGCCTGGGCGGCCAGATGCACCACCACATCGGGGGCGAAGGCATCGATGGCGGCATCCAGTCGGGCGGCATCCTCCAGCATCGCCTCGGTAGCGCTGAAGCGCGGATGCTGGCGCAGCATGGCGTGGCGGCGTTCCTTCAGCGCCACGTCGTAGTAGTCGGTCATCCCGTCGTAGCCGGCGACCTCATGGCCCTCCTGCAGCAGCAGTTCGGCAAGATGGAAGCCGATGAACCCCGCCGTGCCGGTGACAAAGACCCGCATCAGCGCCCGACGCCCTCGTAGGCGGCAAAGCCCGCTTCCAGCGCGTCCCCGGCGTCGTAGATATTGCG
Organism: Paracoccaceae bacterium; assembly: GCA_007120685.1. Classification (GTDB taxonomy): domain Bacteria; phylum Pseudomonadota; class Alphaproteobacteria; order Rhodobacterales; family Rhodobacteraceae; genus Pararhodobacter. The sequence continues at coordinate 609 of SKNG01000295.1, forward strand.
CAGATCGGCCATGCGGGGCGTCGCCATACCCTGCGCCAGCCGCTTCAGATCCAGCGCGCGGAATTCGTTCCATTCGGTCAGGATCAGCAGGCAATCGGCGCCTTGCGCGGCGCCATAGGGATCGTGCGCCCAGGTCACGCCCGGCAGAAGCGCCTCGCCTTCCTTGTGGCCATGCGGATCGACCACGCGCACCTGTGCGCCCTGGCCCACCAGCGCCGGCACGATGGTCAGGCTGGGCGCCTCGCGCATGTCGTCGGTCTCGGGCTTGAAGGTCACGCCCAGCACCGCCACGGTCTTGCCGTTCACCGTGCCGCCGCAAAGGTCCAGCACCTTGTCGATCATCCGCCGCTTGGTCATGTCGTTGACGGTGATCACCGTCTCGGTGATGCGCTGCGGCACGCCATGTTCCTGCCCGATCCGCGCGAGCGCCGAGGTATCCTTCGGAAAGCAGGACCCGCCATAGCCGGGGCCGGCATGCAGGAACTTGCCGCCGATGCGCGCGTCCAAGCCCATGCCCTTCGACACCGCCTTTACATCGGCGCCCACCCGCTCGCACAGCGCCGCGATCTCGTTGATGAAGCTGATCTTGGTGGCCAGGAAGGCATTGGCGGCGTATTTAATCATCTCGGCCGATTCCAGATCGGTAAAGACCAGCGGGAAATCGCGCAGATAGAGCGGGCGGTAGATATCGCCCATCACCTCGCGCGCGCGGTCGCTCTCGATGCCGACCACCACGCGGTCGGGCTTCATGAAATCGTCGATCGCCGCGCCCTCGCGCAGGAATTCGGGGTTCGAGGCGACATCGAAATCGGCCTCGGGCCGGGCGGCGCGGATCGTTGCGGCGACCTTGCGGTTGGTGCCCACCGGCACGGTGGATTTTGTCACCACCACGGCATAGCCGGTCAGCGCATGGGCGATATCCTCGGCTGCGGCCATGACATAGCTCAGATCGGCATGGCCGTCGCCGCGCCGGGTCGGCGTGCCCACGGCGATGAACACCGCATCCGCCCCGTCCACGGCCCCGGCCAGATCGGTGGTGAAGGTCAGCCGCCCGGCCTCGACATTGCGGGCCATCACGGCATCGAGGCCCGGTTCGTAGATCGGCACCTTGCCGGCTTCCAGCATGGCGATCTTCTCGGGCATCTTGTCGACGCAGACCACGTCATGGCCGAAATCGGAAAAACACACCCCGGAAACCAGGCCGACATAGCCCGTGCCGATCATGGCGATCTTCATGCGACGAATCCCTTGGCTTTGGCGGCGCACGGTGGCCGGGCTGGCCGGGCGGCGCCCGATGCTGCAACTGCAGGGCGTCTATTGCAGCTTTGCCCGGGGGGCGCAAGAAACCCCGTGGCTTGAACAGCGCTCACCCCCCCCCACCATCGGCTTGCGCAGCCAGTCCTGGGGGGCTTGGGCTGCGGATCTGCTGGCAGCAGACCGCGCAACGCGCCGCGCAGAGTATCGGCCCAAGCATGTCGGAAAGAAAATGCCACTTGATGCCCTTGGTCTTCCTGTCCGCATCATGTCCGTTGGCATGCAGCCGAGGGCATGATGCGGACAAAGGGCGCCCCGCTTCTGCACAGCTACCTGCTTCCGCCAAGGTCGCCAGCCCGGTATATCGCCGAGATCGTTGCGCCGAAATCGCCTTTGGCTCCTTGGGCGCACCCTGCGGTAGCGGCCGAAAGAACTTGAAATAAGTGCTGAATCGCGACTATGGTTGCTCACATCTCCTGTCGCCGGGGTGGTCGATCGTGGCAAGTTTCACGGTTCACTAACGAAGGCATCCGTAGATGTCGTGTTCAGCTGCAGTTTGGTCATCGACATCGGCACAGAGTAGGACAGCGGCATGAACATGCGAACGGATGCTGCCCGGTCGGTTGTATCACGCACCCCTGCTTTCTTCGGTGGCACCCCTATCCGCGAGAAGGAGCGCTTCCTTGTATTCGGCAAGCCCGATCTGGGCGAGGCCGAGATCGAGGCCGTGGTCGGTGTGCTGCGCAGCGGATGGATCGGGACCGGGCCGCAGACCGCGCGTTTCGAGGCCGAATTCGCCGCCTACACGGGCGCGGCGCACGCGGTGGCGGTAAACTCGGCCACGGCCGCGCTTCATTTGTCGCTCCTGACCCTCGGCGTCGGTCCGGGCGACGAGGTGATCACCACGGCGATGACCTTCTGTTCGACCGTCAACGTGATCTGCCACACGGGCGCGACACCGGTGCTGTGCGACTGCGACATCCGGACCCAGAACATCCTCGCCGACGACATCGCGGCCCGCATCACGCCGCGCACACGCGCGATCATTGTCGTGCACATGTGCGGACGGCCCTGCGACATGCCCGCGATCATGGCAGTGGCCGATCACCACGGCATTCCCGTCATCGAGGATTGCGCCCATGCCATCGAAACCCGGCTGGACGGCCGCCCAGCCGGAAGCTTCGGCGTGTTCGGCTGCTACAGCTTCTACGCCACGAAGAACCTGACCACGGCCGAAGGCGGGATGGTCGTGGGCCAGGACGCGGAACTGATGGCCCGGCTTCGTGGCCTGAGCATGCACGGACAGAGCAGCGACGCCTGGAAACGCTATTCGGCCAGCGGGTTCAAACGCTACGATGTGAGCGCGCCGGGGTGGAAATACAACCTGACCGACATCGCCTCGGCGATGGGCAGGGTTCAGCTGGCGCAGATCGACCAACGCCTTGAAACCCGGGCGGCCCTGGTGGCGCGCTATGACGCCGGGCTTGCGGGGCTGCCGCTGCGGCTGCCCCCGCCCGCCGGCCCGGGCGAGCGGCTGGCGCATCATCTCTACACGGTGCATCTGGACACGGACGAGGCAGTCATCGACCGCGGCACCCTTCTGGCGGCCCTGCAGGCAGAAAACATCGGGGTCGGCGTCCATTACGAAGCCATCCACACGCTGAGCTTCTACCAGTCGCACCTGGGCCTTGCACCCGAAACCCTGCCGAATGCGGCATGGATCGGCGCGCGCACGTTGTCCTTACCGCTCTCGACGACGATGACGGATACCGACGTCGACGACGTGATCACCGCGGTCAAACGCGTTTTTGACTGGGTCGGGGTCTGAACGCGGGAATGGGCATGCGGATCGCCGTCGTTTCGACAGTCTACAAGCCGACCCCGCCAGTCGGCTACGGCGGGATCGAACGGGTGGTCGCAGAATACGCCGAGGCGCTGCGTCGCGCGGGCCACGAGGTTGTTCTTTTCGGCTGCGAGGGCAGCCGGTTTTCGGGCGAGCTGGTGACGGTTCCCGCACCCTCAAAAGCGCAGCACGGTGTCAATCGTCCGGGCGACAAGCTGTCCGAGGAAAGGCTCTGCGAGGCGATGCAGCATCGTCTCTCCCACGCGCCGGTGGATTTCATCCACGACTGGTCTTTCGACAATCTCTATGTGCTGCGCCACGGGGACAGGACGCCGTTCCTGATCTCTTCCTGCATCCCGGCCGGCCCCGATTACGTCCGTCCCAACCTGGTCGCTGCCAGCGACGCGCACGCCCGGCAGCTGGGCGGCGGTCTTCCTCACGTCCATTACGGGCTGGACCTCGATGCCTACCCCTTCGTCGCCGCAAAGTCCTCGCCCGCCGCCCATATCGCCAAGGTTGCGCCCTACAAGGCCCAGCACGAGGCGATCGCGGCGGCGGTTCTGGCGCGCACGCCCCTGGACATGTACGGCGTGGCCGAGCACCAGTTGTATTACAAGGTCGTGCGGTCGCTTGCCGCGGTGATGCCCGGCATCGCCTGGAAGGGCGAGACGCACGCGCTTGCGGGCGCCCTTGGCACCGCCCGCGCCCTGGTGCAGACGCCGCGCTGGCTTGATGTCCTGCCGCTGGTGGTAATCCAGTCTCTGGCCTGCGGTACCCCCGTGATCGCCTATTCGGCCGGCGGGCTGCCCGAGCAGATCAGTCATGGCGAAACAGGGTTCGTGGTCTCTGGCATCCGGGGCCTGGCCGATGCCCTGCAAGCTGTGGGCGACCTTGACCCGGCAGCCTGCCGGGCCGCCGCCGAAGAACGGTTTTCGGCCGCGCGCATGGTGCGCGACTACCTCGCCCTGTTCGAACGCCTGGCCGCGGGCGAGACCTGGCTGGCCGGCCCGGGTGTCATGAAGGCTGCGGTCGCCCCGGGTCCGGAACAGATCGCCGACGGCGCGACATGACCGACACTGTCCGCGAATACCGCCGCAACGTGTCGGCACAGGCCCTGGGCAGGGTGCTTTACGTCCTCGGCGGGGCCCTGACCTTCATCGGCGCGACACATGCGATGACAGTGGACGCACTGGCGGATTATGCGCTTGCGCTGACGCTGCTGACCATCGTCTGGGCGCTCGCCGATCTCGGAACTACCGCAACGCTGGGTGTCCATGTGGCAGCGGCGGCCGAGCAAGACCGGGGCACGATCATCGGCGCCTTTCTGGTGATGCGGATTGGCCTTGCCGCACTCGCCGGCGCGGTTGGGGCACTGGCCGCGCCCTTCATCCTCGGCCCGTCCATGCTCCCGATGGTCTGGGTCGCCTGCGCCCTGACACCGCTGCTTGCAGCCCGTTTCTACGAGCCGGTCTTTCAGGTTGCCGACCGGCCGCATCTGTCCGGCGTGCTCGGCATCCTCTATTTCGGCGTGCTGGTGCCGCTGGCGGCGGTGGCACTGATCCTGCTGCCGGAACGGCCCGATCTGCTGCTCGGCGCGCATCTGCTGGCCGGGATCGCCTATACGACCGTCGGATTGTGGCTTATGCATCGGCTCGTACCGCTCGGATGGCCGCGCAGCCTGGGCCCCGGCCGCCTGATGCTGCAACGCTCGGCATTGATCGGGTGCTCCAGCCTCTTGTCCGTTCTGAACCTGCGCAGCGGCACGCTGGTCCTGAAGTTTCTCGCCGGGCCAGAGGCGGTTGCCTTGTTCGTGGCCGCGCAGCGCTTCCTGGAACTGGGTGCGGCGGTGGCTGTCACGGTCAGCACGCCGCTTTTCTCGATCTTCGGCAGGCTCGCCAAGGCCGGCCGGAGCGGTGCGACGGCGGTGCAGGTCCTGACGTTGACGCTGGCGTTGGCGGTCCCGGTGCCGGTGCTGGCGCTGGTCTGGTCCGAGCCGGTGGTGCGGCTGCTCTACGGGGCCGACCTGCATGCCGCGGCCGCGCTGGTGCCGTTCATGGCGGCGCAGTTCCTGCTCTTCACGGTCGGGGTCGCCCTGGGCCCGGCGATCCTTGCCACGTTTTCGATCAAGCGGCTCAGCCTCACCCTTGTCGGCCCCGCGCTGGCGCTGGTGGTAAACCTGGGCTTGTGCCTCATTCTTGTGCCCTTGCATGGCAGCATGGGCGCGGCCTTTGCTGCCGTCGCCGGTGAGGCGATGGTCGCCACGGTTGTGGTAACCCTGTTCTTCGTCGCCACGCGCCAGAGGATCCGCCTGCGCGCGCTGCTGGGCATCGCTGCCGGCGCGGCCATGCTTGCGCTGGTGCTGCTGGGGCTGCCCGACGTGCCTGTCTTGCTGCGGACCCTGTTGGGACTGGTGCTTTATGCGGGCGGCGCGTGGGTTTCCTTGCGTTTCATCAAATCTTCGGCTGAACAATGTCAGGGCGAACGCGTCGTTGGGCAGCAGACCATGGCCGAGCGGTAATGCAACAGAATATGGATGCCGCGCCTGTCGGCGATGCCATTGGCACTTCGGGCGGCGTTGAAAAGCCGGGACGAACACGATGAACAATCAATTCGGGCAGGATAAGGGTGCAAGCAACCAGGCGGCAGACCGCGCAGCCCCTGAACGCAGCGCGCAGGTTCTGGGCGCGTCCGAGATTCTGGCAATGATGGCCCGCGGCTGGTGGATCCTGGTGCTATGCACGGTTCTGGCAGTCCTCTCCGCAGCAGCCATCACCATCGTCAGGAGCCCGACCTATACCGCGCAGGTCAACCTGCTCGTGAAGATCGGGCGTGAGCGGTTCACGGCGATCGAGGTGGCGCCGCTTGAACGCCCCAATGTCGTCTTTCAGGACAGGCCGGAGGGGATCAACAACGAGGTCGAGATCCTGCGCGACGGGTCCCTGACCGTGGCGGTTTTCCCCGAGCTTCAGGCAGAACTGGAGTCGATGCGCCGCGCTGCCGAACAGGCGCTGATGGACGCGCCGCCCAGCCTGACGCGCAGCCTGCGGCTTTTCGCCCGCGATGCGCAGCTCTGGCTCAGGGACATGATGGCCAGCGTGCGGGAGCCCCTTTACACCATAGGCCTGTTGGAGCCGATCAGCGACGATGACGCGCTGATGCTGCGGTTTCATCGAGCCTTCAACGTCCAGGCGGTCAAGCAGGCCGATGTCCTCACCGCCTCGTTCGCATGGGACAATCCGCAGTTTGCGGCCTTCGCGCTTGGTCGCTACATTGAGGCGTATCAGCAGCGTCACGTCGCCGTGCATGCCCAGACCGATGCCGCCCATGTCTATCGCGATCAGGTCACATCGGCGCGCGAGGAGGCAGAGGCCGCCGAACGGGCGCTGACCGACTTCCAAAGGGCCACCGGCCTGACCAGCCCGGAGGCAGAGCGCACCACGGCCGTCCAGGAATTGCTGCGGCTTCAGCGTGAACACATCGCGCTGGGGATCGAGATCGACGATCTTGACCTGCGCCGCCAGCAGGTTCTGGCGGATGCCGAAGGCAGGTCACTATGGAGCGCGACACCGGAAAGCCTGGCAACGCCGGCCATCGTGGTGATCGATGAACGGGCCGTCGATCTGCTGCTGCGGATCGATGCGCTGACCGAACAGGTAACGGCCGACGCCCCGGAACTGCGCCGCGCCGAGGCCGAACTTGAACGGCTGCGCGAGCGCAAGCTCCGGCTGATGCTCCAGCAGATCGACAACGAGCAGGCCTCTCGCCAGGCGCGTGCGAACATCCTCGAGGCCCAGATCGCCACGCAGCGTGCCGCGCTGGAAACACTCTCGGTGCAGGAGTTGCAGCACCAGCGGCTGAGCGAGACCATGGCCCTGCGGCGCGATATGCTGCGCGATTACGAACGGCTGATCGAGCGGCTGCGCATCGGCGAACTGCTGGACAGGCTGTCGATCACCTCGATCCACCCGATCTCCGAAGTCATGCCGCCCCTGCGCCCGTCCGGGCCGCGAACGCTCGTCGTGCTGGCGGTCGCGGCGGTTGTCGGACTGATGATCGGCATGCTGCTCGCCCTCTTGCGCGGCATCGCCGGCACGCGTCCGCGCACGCCCGAAGATACGGCGAAGGGCCTTGGCGTTCCGGTCGCCCCGCCGATGGCGAGACCAAGATGAGTGCCCGCTCCATGACTGCCGGCGGCGTGACCTTTATCGAGGCCAACCAGAACCGCAATCTTGTGGAAAGCCGCGGTGTCCGCGTTGCCGGCGCGGTGATTGCCGATGTCCAAGAAAGGCGGCGCCACTGATGGCCGTGCTCCCGCCCGTTCCGCAGGGGCGTGCGCCGAAACCGGGCGCGATCCTGGCCATGTGCCTAGCGGCCGGGCTTGCGGGCGGCCTTCTCGCCACGATGCTGACCGGGCTCTCGGCGAAGTTCTTCCTCACCGGGCTCATGGCCCTGGCAGCTTTGATCGTGCTGGTGATCGCAGGCGCGACCGGCCTGCTGCGCATCCTGCTTCTGCTTGCCCTCGCCTGCGGCCTGTCGCTGAACATTTCCATCACCTTCCTGCTTCACGACCAGACCCCCGGCCTGCATCAGCTCAACGTCAGCGGGGCGGCCGGGGTCACGGTGACCGTGGTGCTGATCGCCGCAGTGCTGTTGCTGGCTCAGCAGATGGTCGCGCGACGCCGCGTCATCCTGCCGGTTGGGCTGCTCTGGCCATGGTTTCTGTTTGCCGCGGTCGGGGTGGCTTCGCTGCTGGTCGCGGTCGATGCCCGGCTGGTTATCCTGGAACTGGCCCGTCTGGCCGTGTTGCTGTTGATCGTCGTCGCGATCGCGAACCTCAAGCCCGAGGAAATCAGGCCCTTTCTGCTGTTCCTCGCGCTCTTCGTCGCCGTGCAGGGAGCCATCGCGGTCACGCAGTTCGTGACCCAGCGCGATCTGGGGCTGGCTTTCCTGGGCGAAGAGGCGCTCGCGGTAGAAACGATCGAATTCCGGGCGCAGGTCAGGTCGACGGGAACGATCGGTCATCCCAACATCCTTGCCTATTTCTTCGAACTGCTGCTGCCGCTGATGTTGGCGCAGCTCATGATGGCGCGTACCGGTCTGGAGCGTCTTGTCTATCTTGTGGCGCTTGTTCTGGGGCTGGGGGGGATTCTTGTCACCCTGTCGCGCGCCGGCTGGTTTACCATGGCCTTGCTCTTGCCGCTGGTGGTGCTTTTCGTCGGCGGGCGGCGTCTGTTGACCGCCCGGGCGCTGCTGGTCGGCGCAGGCCTGGCGGTGATGCTGATCCTGGCCGCGGCGCTGGTCGGACCACTCGTGCTCGAACGTCTTCTGGGCGATGACGCGGGCAGCTATTCGCACCGGGCGACCTTCAACGAAGGCGCCCGCGATCTGATTTCCCAATCCCCATGGCTCGGACATGGCCTGAACAATTTCGGGCCTGCCTTCGCGCTTTTCGATACCACCGGCGGCTACCGTGTGTTCCGCGAGGTCAACCATGTGGTTCACAACATGTTCCTGCTAGTGGCCGGCGAGGTTGGCCTGATCGGGCTTGGCGTGTTCCTTCTAGCCTTCGCCGTCGCCCTATGGCGCTGCTGGCGTGTCTTTCGAATGGACCCCAATGGCATCGCAGGAACGGCGGCGCTTGGCATCGGCGCCGGGCTGGTTGCCCAGCTGCTGCACGGTCTGATGGACCCCGGTTTCCGCTTGAGCCTGCCGGTATCACAGCTCATTTTCTGCCTTTTCGGTCTGATTGCCGCGCTCGAGCTGCATGTGCGCGCCGCACGCGGAAAACGGCGCTGAAACTTCGGGGCGCTTGCGACAAGCGGGAGAGCGACGATGGCGATGCGAAATATGGGTCGGCTTCTGATCCCGGCGAGACTGCGCGGCAGGCTCCGTGCGGCGCAGTTACGGCTGTTCGGAGAGCACGCGCGATACCGCGGCAAGACCAATGCAGAAATATTCGACGCAATCTATTCCGAAGGCATGTGGGGCAAGGGTTCCGAGGGAGAGGGAACCTCGGGCTCTGGATCCCATACCGATGCGCTGACGGACACCTACGTCACGGCCGTCGGCGCATTCCTCGGTCGGATCGGCAAGCCGACAACATTGGTGGACCTAGGCTGCGGCGATTTCAGCGTCGGCTCCCGCATCGCACCATTCGCAGAGCGGTATATCGCCTGCGATGTGTCCAGTGTGATCCTGGCTCGGAACCGGGAACGCTGGCGCTTTCCGAATGTCGAGTTCCGGCTGGTGGATCTCAGCACTGACGCCCTTCCACCCGCCCAGGTGGCCTTTGTCCGCCAGGTTCTGCAGCACCTGAGCAACACCGATATAGCCCGGTTCGTTGCACGACTGGAGGCGGAGAGGCCCTTCGATTTTCTGGTGGTCACCGAGCATCTGCCGAAGACAAGCGACTTCGTCCCGAACCTCGACAAGGACAGCGGGGCGAATATCCGGCTTTACAGAAACAGCGGGGTCGTCCTGCACGAAGCGCCTTTCGGCCTGACCGCGCTTGAACGGGAAATCCTTTGCGAAGGGGATGAACTGGTCTACGGAATACCCGGCGTCATTCGCACCATAGCCTACCGCCTGAAATGAACGGCCTGTAGCGCCCCCGGAACCCGGCAATGCCATAGCTTGTTCTGCCTGCGGGGGCGTCTTGGAACAGCATGACGGGCGGGCCAGCGCCCTCAGCCGCGAGTTCGGCCACCGCGATGACCTCCTCTTCTTCTGGGAGTGGTTCGAGGCCGGTCTTGGAACCGTCGATCTGCAGCGCGCGATACCGCCGGTTGACGGTAAGCGCGACGCCGATCCCCTCCTGCCATTTCTGACGTGAAGCCAGCATTCTGCACGCACTCGTGCAGTGGAGGTGTTGGATTTGGAGAGAGATGGCAAAATGGGCGTCCATTTGGA
>SKNG01000063.1 GCA_007120685.1 Paracoccaceae bacterium
GACGCTGCGTCTTGCCCTTCACGCGGGTAGAGACGTAGTAGGCCGTCCCCCGTTCGCCCGTGTAGCGCGAGCGGGTGAAGGCATCGAAGGCCCAGTAGGGCACGTAAAGCCCGTCCATCTTGCGGTCGGAGCGGGCGTATTTCTTCAGCCCGTTCGGCGCAAACCACAGCCCGCGAAGCCAGGTATTCATCCGCTCATGCGCCTGCGGCTCGGACAGGCGGAAGGGCAGCACGGCGGCGGGCTTGATATGGCGATGGGTGCCGGTGTCGGTGACCACCGGCGTGCCGCAGAAGGGGCATTGCTGTGAATGGGTGTCCGCATCGAACTCGACCTGCGCACCGCAATTCTGGCAGTTCAGCGTGCGGGTTTCCTCCATTGCCTCGGCCGGCAGGCGGCCCTCCAGCGCGGTGGCCAGATCGATCGCCTCCAGCGCCGTGGCGCGGTCGTCGTCGGTAAAGGGGATGTCCTGATGGTGGCCGCAATACTGGCAGGTCAACTGCTTCTGGCCGGGCGCGAAGCGCAGTTGCGCGCCGCATTGCGCGCAGGGAAAGCTGTGGCGGTCGCCGGCGGGTTCCGGCGCGGGCGGCGCAGGCGGTGAAGGAATGTCGCTCATCGCCCCTTACCCGGCGGGCGGCGGGGGCGGCGGCATGCTGGCAAAGAGGCGCTGCAAATCCGCCACCTCGCCCGCCTGCTTCCAGCCGTCCTGGCCCTGGCTCCAGACCAGCGTATCGCGGGTGAAGCTGCCCTGCGCAATCATCTGTTGCAGTTGCGCGGCCGGGAAGGGGCCCTTGGTCTGCCCGTTCTCGGCGATGTGCCAGACGGTTTCCTGCGGCGGCGGTGGCGGTGGCGGGGGGGCGGCGGCCGGTGCGGCCTGTTGAGGCGGCTGCTGCGCGGGCTGGTTCATGCCGGCCATGCCCTGCGCCACGGCCTGGGCCATGCCCATCCCCATGCCCATGCCCAGACCCGCGCCCATGGCATTGTCGCCGCCCCCCTCAGAGGCGTTCTGCATCGCCTGCGCGGCGGAAAACTGGGTGTATTTGTTCAGATCGCCGACGATGCCCATGCTGGTGCGCTGATCGAGCACCTTTTCCACCTCGGGCGGCAGCGAGATGTTCTCGATGTAAAGCTCGACCAGATCCAGCCCGTATTCATCCAGCGTCGGGTCGATGCCGGCGCGCACCACATCCGAGAGTTCCTTGGTGTTCGCCGCCATGTCCAGCGCCGCGATGCCGGAACCCGCCAGCACCCGGCTGACCTTCTGCACGATGATGTTGCGGATCTGGCCGGTGATCTTGTCCTGGGTGAAATCGCCGTCGGTGCCGACGATTTCCTTCATGAACTTGCCGGGATCGGCGACCCGGATGGCATAGCTGCCGAAAGCGCGCAGCCGGATCGGGCCGAATTCGGGGTCGCGCAGCATGATCGGGTTCTGCGTGCCCCATTTAAGCCCGGGAAAGCGCCGCGTGTTGACATAGTAGATTTCCGACTTGAAGGGCGAGTTGAAGCCGTGGGACCAGTGCTGCAGTGCCGTCATCAGCGGCATGTTGTTGGTCTGCAGTTCATAGAGGCCGGGTTCGAAGATATCGGCCATCTGGCCTTCATGGATGAAGACTGCCGCCTGGCCCTCGCGCACCGTCAGCTTGGCGCCCATCATGATGTTGTTGCCATAGCGCTCGAACCGCCAGACCAGCACGTCGCGCCGGTCGTCCAGCCATTCGATGACATCGATGAATTGCCCGCGCAGGAAGTTGAATACCATGATGATCTCCTTGCATGCCCCGGGGCGCGGCGCTCAGTTCACCCGGCCCCAAACCGGCGCCCGTATCATCGCGCAATTTGCGGTCGCCCTCAAGGCGCTTCGCCGGAAAGCCAGCGCCGCGCCGCTTGCCTGGCGGTGCTCAACTGGCGCCGCTTGCGGCCAGCAGTTCGGCGGCGATCTGCCGCGCGATGGGCCGCGCCTGCGCAGCGCGCATGCCGGGTTGCAGGCGGGGGTCGTAATGGATGCGCAAGAGCATCAGGTCCAGCGCCGTCAGGCGGGCGAATTCCTGATCGTCGTTGAAGACAGAGGGCCGGGCGACGGCGCTGTCATTGGGCAGCCCCAGTCCCTGGGCCATCTCCTCGTGCAGGCAGGCGTGGCGCGTCAGATCCGGCAGTTCGGCACGCACCATGGCAATCGCGTCGGTATAGCCAGAGCCGTCACCGCGCGCAAAGGCGGCGACCACGCAATAGACTGACAGCGGCAGTGCCGTGAACAGCGACACGGTTGCATCGTCGATGCCGGGCACCAGCGCGCGCAGCCGGGGTTCGGCCTGCCGGCGTTCCTGGGGGTTCAGGATCAGGACGTGGAAATTACCCCCCGCCACGCGGCTTTCCGGCAGCAGCCGGACGGGATGACCGGTGGCCTGGGCCAGGGTGGCGACCAGCCGCGCAGCCTCGGCCCGGTCACGGGCCTGGACGGCGGCGGGCACCGAGGCGCCGAAGCCCAGGCGGTAGGCCACCGGGCGTTCCCAGCGGCGCAGCGGCGCCGGCGCCCCACTGGGCACGAAGCCGGCAGGGGTGGCACGGTATTCGTCGCGCAGGGCGACCTCGACATAGATATCGGCGATCTTGTCGGGGTCACTGGGCATTTCCGCGGCCCCGCCGTCCAGCCGCCGCAGCCCCTGGGCAAGCTGGACCTGCTCGCGATCTTGGAAGAAGGCCGCCAGCCGCGCCTGCTCACCGGATGCCGCGGCGGCGCCCGCAGGCCGGGCCGGAGGCGCGGGCGCCGTGGCCGGTGCCGGCC
>SKNG01000038.1 GCA_007120685.1 Paracoccaceae bacterium
GATGGATCAGAGCCTGCTGGCCGAGATGGCATGCCTGCAACTGCCGAGCCTGACGCGCATTCTGCGCGCGATGGGGGATCAGGGGCTGGTCACGCGGCGCCAGGATCCCGCCGACCGGCGGCGCAGCATCGTCGCCATCACCGAAGGCGGTGAGGCGATCATCGAGAGTCACGCACCCAACTCCATTGCCTATTTCGCGCATCTCGAAGCCACCTATGGGCCCGAGCGGATGCACCGGCTTCTCGACCTGCTCGAGGCGCTGAACCAGCTCGATCTGGAGCGGCCGAACAATCCGAAGGACTGAAAAGGGCCAGGTCCGCGCTCATATCCAGGCATCTCGAGGGCAACAGGCGCGCCGGGCTGGCCATGAAGGCCCCGAAACAAGAGGCCGCGAAGAAGATCGGCGCCTCGGCTTCGCACAAGGGAAGCGGAAACACCGCGCGCCCGGTCGGGGCCGCGAAACGGGCGGCTACGCGCAGCCGCCACCTTCGCGGCGCTCAGTGCCGAAATACCGGGCGATTGTTGCGCAACGCGGATTTCCTTCGCGTCGAAGAAATGCAACCGGTCCATGTTCTCGCCCAACCGAACCCCGAAAGCCGGGTGCGGGTCATCGGCCCGGATCGGCCCGAATCGTGGCGCGCGGGCCCGGATGATGCGGCGCTGCCGGGCATGATCGAAGCGTCAGGGGGTCAGAGGCGCCGCCCGGCCATGTGTCCGGTGCCGGGGTTTCGCCTTTCGCCTCGCGCCGCGATGCCCTAGCCTGGCGATCCGGCGCAGCGTGGAGAGAGCAGCATGGAAAAACACGGCTCGGGCTTGTCCATTGGTATCGTCGGCGCCGGGGCCATCGGCGGTTTCCTTGCCGCCCGGCTGGGCGCGGCAGGGGCGCCGATCACGGCACTGGCGCGGGGCGCCACGCTGGCGGCGCTGCGCCAGCATGGTCTTTATCTGAGCTCGGGGCTGGGCGATGTGCATCTGCCCTCGCTGCGGGTCTCTGACGACGCGGGCGCGCTGGGCCAGCCCGACATCGTGATTGTCGCCGTGAAGTCGCAAGATACCGCTGCCGCCGCGGCGGCGATGGCGCCGATGGTGGGGCCGCATACCTGGATCCTGAGTGTTCAGAACGGCCTGACCGGCGGGCGCGTGCTGACCGAGCGCTTCGGCACCGACCGGCTGGCGCTCGGGGTCACCTGGGTTCCGGCGACGGTCGAGGCGCCGGGGCGGATCCGCCATACCGGGCCGGTGCGCCGGGTGGTGTTCGGTCCGGCCAGCCCCGGTGCCGCCAGCGACAGCCTTGCCGCGCTGGCCGAACTGGGGCATCGCGGCGGGCTGGAGATGGAGTTGCGCCCCGATCCCCGGCCGGCGATCTGGGAAAAGCTGGTGGTACTGGCACCCTTTCACGGCATCTCGGCGCTGACCCGGCTGCCGCTCGGCCACTGGCTGTCAGTGCCCGAGACGCGCGCGCTCTATGCCAACGGCATGGCCGAGGCGGCCGCCGTGGGCCGGGCCGAGGGGGTGGCCCTGCCCGAGGACATCGTTACCCGCAGCCTGACCTTCAGCGAAGAGGTGGCCGATCCCGCCACCCGGGCCTCGATGCTGGACGATATCGAGGCCGGCCGGGCGCTGGAACTCGATGCCTCGCTTGGCGAGCTGGTGGAGCGTGGCGCGCGCGCGGGCGTGCCGACACCGACACTGGGCCTGCTGCGGGCGCTTTTGCTGCCCCGGCGCGGTGGCGATCCGACCGGCAAGCGCCCCTGAGGCCAACGCCCCCGGGCCGTGCCTCCGGGCCATGCCCCCCTGCCATGCCCCCCCTGCCTCGTCCGGCATCCAGCCGGAAACGAAGGCGGCGCCGGGCCCGGTCGTGATCAGAAGCCACCCAGGTGCAACGGCGCAGCACCACTTGAATTTCAATCCGTGCCGCATGCCGCGCGGGACGATCGTCGGCGGCCACGGGCCGGGCCGCATCGCATCGGGGCCGCCAGTGCCGTCCGGGTGAACGCGCCGCCCGAAACGCGCCAACCCCACGGAAACATGAAGAAAGACAGCCAACCCGCGCCGCAGCATCCGCCCGGCGTCATGGTGACCTTGCGCCGCAGGGCACGATACCGACGCGTCCGACCAAGGCCCCGGGCTGCGCCGCCCGGGCAATGCGACGGGCAGATGCAGCTTGACAAGTGCCGTTTAAGATAAAAAACTAACATATGTTTGGTGAGGGCGCCGGGTTGCAAGATGCACTGCCCGCAACGCAGCTGCCCTCACGGATCCGGGAGGGGAAACAACCGATGCAACGCACCGCACAGGCCGCCGCAGTTCCGGCCCATATGACCGATGCCGAATGGCAGACCCGGGTGGACCTTGCCGCCTGCTATCGCATGATCGCGATGTTCGGCCTCGATGACCTCATCTACACCCATATCTCGGCGCGGGTGCCCGGCCCCGAGGAGCATTTCCTTCTCAACCCGTTCGGCCTGCTATACGAAGAGGTGACGGCCTCGAACCTGGTAAAGGTCGACCTGAAGGGCGAGATCGTCGATCCGGGCACGGACCCGATCAATCCTGCGGGCTTCGTCATTCACTCCTGCGTTCACGAGGCCCGGCCGGACCTGACCTGCGTGATTCACACCCATACCGTGGCCGGCGTCGCCGTCAGCTGTCAGGAGGAAGGGCTGCTGCCGATGACGCAGACCGCCCTGCTCTACCGCGACCTGATCGGGTATCACGGCTATGAGGGGCTGGCGCTCAACATGAGCGAACAGGAGCGGCTGGTGGCCGATCTGGGGGCCGACAAGCACATCCTGATCCTGCGCAACCACGGGCTGCTGGCCTGCGGGCGCACGATCCCCGAAGCCTTCATCATGTGCTACTATGTCGAGCAGGCCTGCCGCATGCAGGTGGCCGCCCAGGCGGGCCGCGGCGGGGTGGGCCAGGGCCTGGTCCTGCCGCCCGAGGAAGTGCAGGCACTGGCCCACAAACAGGCCATGGGCGGGATCGGACAAACCGCGCTGGGCACCCGCGAATTCGACGCCCTAAAGCGCCGTCTCGCGCGGCAGGGGGCGGATTACGAACGCTGACCGCGCAAGACGGCACGCCCCGGCCAAACCCTGACACCGGATGGCGCAAACACCCCCGGCCAGCATCAACCCCCGGGCCCATCCCCGGGCCATTATCGTGACGCGGCACCGCACGGCGCTGGGCCGGCGCGGGCGCGAAAAAGGGAGGACAAAACCATGAGACATCTTTCGACACCGGCCATGGCCGGCGCACTGGCGCTGGCCGGGTTTGCCGCCGGCAGCGCCCCGCCCGCCCAGGCGCAGGACAGCTTCACGCCGCAGACCTTCACCTATGCCGCCTTCATCACCCCCGATATCGGGCAGGCCTGGGCCGTGCAGTCGTTCTTCGCCGGCGTGGAGGAGCGCACCGGCGGCGCGATCACCTTCGAGCCGTTCTGGAACGCCTCGCTCTGCGGCGCGCTGGATGCGCTCGAATGCGTGGTCTCGGGGCAGGCGGACATCGTCTACGGCTCGGCGATCTTCAACCCCGCCGAACTGCCGCGCACCACCATCGCGTCGGTGCCGTTCCAGACCACCAACGGGCAGGCCTCGACCAACACCATGATGGACCTTTATGCCGAGCACCCGCCGATGCGCGCCGAATGGGAGCAGGCCGGTGCCCATGTCCTCTGGTTCGCCCATGCCGGCGCGCCGCTGCTGGGGATGCTCGCCCCGGTCGAGGCAACCGAAGATGTGCGCGGCCGCGCCATCCGCACCGTGGGTTATGTGGTGTCGCCGATGGCGGCGCTCGGGGCCAATCCGGTGGCCACCGCACCGGCCGAGATCTATCAGGCCATGCAGCGCGGCGTCGTCCAGGGGGCGATCTACACCTCGGACGGGTTCACCGACGCGCGTCTCTACGAGGTGGTCGACTACCTCTATGACATCGCGGAATACATGGGCGTCTACGGCATGCTCTACAACGCGATCAACCTGTCGACCTGGAACGCCATGTCGCCCGAATTGCAGGCGATCTTCTCCGAAGAGGCCGCCCGCGTCGCTGCCAGCTTCCAGAGCGCGTATATGGAGCCCTTCGACGCCCAGGCCTGCGAGGTGCTGATCGACAACCTGTCCGAAATGGCGCGGTTCGGCGACGAGGCCACCTCGGCGGCCTGGGCGACCGATATGCGCGAGGCCTCGGCGGCCGAATGGATGGCCGCGATGGAACGCGCCGGCGTGGACGAGGCCGAGATCCTGCTGGCCGATTTCCGTGAACGCGTGGCCGCGCATGAGGCCATCGAGACCGGCCACCGCACCGGCGGCGAGATCTGCATCGAATTGTGGAACGCCCGATGACAGGGGGCGCTTCGCCCCGGCGAAGCGCCCAGCCCCGCTGGCTGGCGGGGTTCGAGCGGCTTGATCGCGGCTACGGGCTGGTGCTGAGCGCCGCCTCGGTCGCCGGCGCCGTCGCGGCCTGCGTCATCATGCTGGCGATGAGCGCGGATGTGCTGGTGCGCAACATCACCAACCGCTCGCTGGCGGGCACTTTCGAGATCGTCGAGGTGGCGATGGTGCTGGCGGTGTTCATGGGGCTTGCGCAGGCCGAGCGCAGCAAGACCACCGTCCGCGTCACCCTCTTCACCGCGCTGATGCCCGCCCGCATCGCCGAGGCGATGCGCCTGTTCGGCCTGCTGGTCACGCTGGGGATCGTGGCGTGGTTCACGCTGGCCTGCATCGACCGGGCGCTGACCTCCTACGCGACGGGCGAATACCGGCGCGGGATCATCAGTTTTCCGATGTGGCCGGGCCGGTCGATGGTGGCGCTGGGCTTCACCCTTCTGGCGATCGAACTGGTCTTCGGGGTGACGCGGCGGTTGATCGCGATCCTGCGGCCCGATCATGCGGTCGTTGCGGCAACGGGCGGGCGCGAATGAGCCCCGACACCATATTGCTCCTGGTCATCGTGCTGTTTCTCGTGCTGCTGGCTTGCGAGACGCCGGTGGCCTGGGCGCTGGCGGCTTCGGGGGCGCTGGGCATCATGCTGCTGCGCAGCCCCGAGATGGTGACCTCACTCCTGGGCAACTCGCCCTACCGCACCTCGTCGAACTACACCCTGGCGATCATTCCCATGTATGTGCTGCTGGGCATGTTCGCCCTGCATGGTCGGCTGGCCGAGCGGCTTTACCGTGTTGCCAGCCGGGCGCTGCACCGGCTGCCGGGAGGGCTGGGGATCGCCACGGTCTGCGCCTGCGCGGGCTTTGCCGCGGTCACCGGCTCCAGCGTGGCCACCGCAGCGACCATCGGCAAGGTCTCCATCGGCGAGATGCGCCGCTTCGGCTATCCGCCGTCGCTGGCCGCCGGCATCGTGGCGGCGGCGGGCACCCTTGGCATCCTGATTCCGCCCAGCGTGGTGATCGTGATCTATGGGGTGCTGGCTCAGGAGTCGATCGCCAGGCTGCTGGTGGCGGGCATCATCCCGGGCCTGCTGTCGGCGCTGGTCTACGGGCTGTTCATCCTTGTGCTGGGCCGCAATATCCGAACCGATCCCGAGGCCGGCCTGCGCGGCGTTCTGGACAGCACCGCAGGCGGTGGCGCCCGCAGCGGCCCTACAGGCGCCAATTCCCCCGGTGACACTTCCGCCGGGGACACGGCGACCGCCGCGGCGGGCACCGTCATCGCCGCCACGGCCGATGACGGCCAGATCGAGCTGCGCGACCCGGAAAGCGTCACCCGCCTGCAGGCCGCGCGGGCGCTGATCTGGATCGGCGTGGTCTTCGCCGTGGTGGTCACCGGCATCTATTCGGGCCTGTTCACCGTCATCGAATCGGGCGCCATCGCCGCGCTGGTGGGCCTGGTGATGCTGCTGTCCGAGAACATGGCGGACGGGCTTCGCGCGACGTCCCGCAAGCTGCTTCACGCGCTGGTCGAAACCGCAAGCGTGACCTCCATGACCTTCTCGATCCTGATCGGCGCGACGATCCTGTCGACCTTCCTGGTCATGACCCGGGTGCCGATGCGCTTCACCGACTGGGTGCTGTCGCTGGATGTGCCGCCGCTGATGATCCTGGTGGCGTTGCTTCTGACGCTGATCCTGCTGGGCATGGTGCTCGAGACACTCTCGATCCTGATCATCTGCGTGCCATTGATGCATCCGGCGGTGACCGCCCTGGGCTTCGACGGGATCTGGTTCGCGATCCTGGTGGTGAAGATGATCGAGATCGGCATGATCACGCCGCCGGTGGGGATCAATGTGTTCGTGGTCTCGGCGGCCTCCGGGGTGACGGTCGAGAAGGCCTTTCGCGGCGTGCTGCCCTTCGTGCTGGCCGAGCTGTGCGTGGTCGCCCTGCTGATCGCCTTCCCCTGGCTGGTGACCTGGTTGCCCTCGACCATCGTGGGCTAGGTTTGCGCCCCCGGCATCCAGTGGATCCGGTCAGGGAGGGCGCAAGCCGGCCCTGATGCCAACGGCCCCGCCGACCGGGTGTCATCCTGTCATCGAACGGCCTTTGCATGACGCGGGCCTGCGCTTGGCGAGCGCGGGCGGGAAAGGACTTGAGCGCGATTCAACGCGCCTTCATCCCGCTTCATGCCCAGCGTCCGCATGCGGACAGGCACTCAAGTTACTGATTTATATGAATAATCATTGCGGACACGAGACTTAAGCCTGCGCCATGACCAGGGCCGGCGGCAGGCAGGCGCCGCATGGGCTCATTCGGGCCCGGACACCCTGAGAGGAAGGCGGGCTTCGCCCCATCCATCCGAAGGGCGCCGGTCGGGCGCGCGCCGCCTCGGGGTGGTCGCGCCCGCCCTGCCCCGGACCTTTCCGCGCTCGCCTGCCCTGAGCGATTCGACCGAACACTCACCCCCCCTGTGCACCCCGCTGCGCCAACAGGCTGCCGCATCGGGCACGAACGCGCGGTGCGATGGCGCGTGGCAAGCGCGTTCGAACGCGCTTGACGGGCCTTGCAAGGCCCGTCCACCACCCCTCGCCCGCGTTGCGCGGCAAAAACCTGTCTCGGGCAACCGTTGGCATGGCGCCGGTGCTGTCTGTATCCATCGGCGCCACCAGCGGCGCGGCGCTGTCGGACCGCCCCTCGCCATCGGGGAAACGCGTTCCCCTCGCCGACCTGCGGGGGCGTGTTGGTCACGCCCGACCCCGTCGCCGCGCCGCCTGACGGAAAGGCGACACCAGGATCAGCCATGGCGCGGGCCGGAACCTGTGGGGGCAGATCCGTCAGCGGTTGCGCTGCCCTGCGCGAGCGGGCTTAGGCGTCGCTCCAATAGGGCTCGCGCAGCAGACGTTTCAGCACCTTGCCCAGTGCGTTGCGGGGGAAGTCCTCGCGCAGTTCCACCGCCGCCAGTCGCTGATGCTTGGCCAGCCGCTCATTCGCCCAGTCGCGGATCGCCGCCGGGTCGGCGCTGCTGCCGGTCCGGGCGATGACCAGCGCCAGGCAGCTTTCGCCCCATTTCGGATGCGGCACGCCGATCACCGTCACGTCCGAGACATCCGGATGGCCGCCCACCACGGCCTCGACATCGGTGGGGAAGACGTTGAACCCGCCAGAGATGATCATGTCCTTCTTGCGATCGACGATGCTCAGGTATCCGTCCTCGTCCATCACCCCGATATCGCCCGAGCGGATGAAGCTGCGGCCATGTTCGTCGCGCCAGATCAGATCGGCGGTCAGATCGGGGCGGGCGTTGTATTCGCGCAGCATGCCGGCGCCGTAGCCCACGATCTCGCCCGGCTGACCCGGCGGGCAGGGCTTGCCATCCTCGTCGATCACGCGCAGGTCGAAGCCCATGACGGGCGTGCCGACGCTGTCGAATTTCTCTTCGTGTTCATGCGGTTTGAGCATCGAGGCGAAGCCCTCGGAAAAGCCGTAAAGCTCGACAAGGCCGGGGGTGATCCGCTCCAGCACGGCGCGTTTGGTATCCCGCCGCAGGGGCGAGCCCGCGCACAGGACACGGTGCAGCGATGACAGATCAGCCCCCGCCAGCGCCGGTTCCTCGAGCACGCCGATGAATTGCGCGGGCACCATGAAGCTGTGGGTGATCGCGTGGTGCTGGACTTGCTGCAGGAACCCCGCCGGGCTGAAGCTTTCCATCACATGCAGCGTTGCCCCGGCAAAGAGCGTGGGCAGCATGACGATCCAGGTGCCGTTCGAGTAAAGCGAGGTGGTGGTAAGGGTGCGCGCCTCGGCGGTGATGCCCAGTTCGATGGCGTTGGAAAAGGCGAAATGCAGCCGCGCGGCATGGGTCTGCACGATCCCCTTGGGCAGGCCGGTGGTGCCCGAGGAGTAGATGATGTTGAAATCATCGCCCGCCGCGTGGCGGATGCCGGGCAGGCCGGCCGGCTGGCTGGCGGTGAATTCGTCCAGCGCGGTCCATCCCGGCGCCGTGAAGCCGAAGGCCACCCAAAGGCCCACATCGCCCATCCGGCCGCGCACCGCCTCCAGCCGCTCGGCGAACCCGGCCGAGGCGAAGACCCGCCGCGCGCCGCTGTCGCTGATCAGGGCGGCCAGTTGTTCGGCTGTCAGCAGGCCCGAGAGCGGCACCGCGCAGCCGCCGGCGCGGATGATGCCCAGGGTGACCTCCAGCATCTCGACCGAGTTGTCCATCATCACCGCCACCCGGTCGCCGCGTTGCAGCCCGTCGGCCAGCAGGCCATGGGCGATGCGGCTCATGGCGGCGTCGAACTCACCCCATAGCCGGGTTGTCTGGCCGCAGATCACGGCCGGTTTGCGGGCCTTGAACCGGCCGTGCTGCGCCAGCATGTCCGAAATGTTGACCTGCGGTTGGTCCAGCCTGTCGGTCATGGGGTTCTCCTTGCAAGGGTGGGTCTACATGCGCGCGGGCAGCCAGGTGACCAGCAGCGGAAAGGCCAGGAGCAAGCCCAGCACGAAAAATTCGATGACGATGAAGGGCAGGACACCGCGAAACAGCGCGCCGGCCTGCAAGCGGCGCTCGGCCGCGGCGAGCACCGCATAGAGGTTCAGCCCGACCGGCGGGGTGATGGCGGCGATCTCGATCAGCTTGATGATGATCACCGCAAACCAGATCGGATCGATGCCCAGCGCCTGCGACACCGGGTAAAGGAACGGCACCGCGATCACCAGCAGCGAGACCGAGTCGATGAACATGCCCAGGATCAGGAACAGCGCGATCGTGGCCAGGATGAAGCCCGCCACGGTCATCTCGCTGGCCAGCACCCAGCCGCGCAGGTCGCCGATGAAGCCCGAGATCAGCAGGAAGCGGCTGAAGATCAGCCCGGCGATGACGATGGCGAAGATCATCGCGCTGACCCGCGCGGCCTCGATCAGCGCGTCCCAGAAATCCCGGCCCTTGATGCGGCGCATGCTGATGGCGATGGCCAGCGCGCCCGCCGCGCCCACCGCCCCGGCGGCCGAGGGCGGGTAGAAGCCCACATAGATGCCGCCCATGACGATGGTCATCAAGAGCAGGACCGACCAGACCTTGCTCAGCGCCCGCCCGCGCATGCGCCAGGTGATCACCTCACGCGAGGGCGGCGCCCAGTCGGGGCGGAAGATCAGCAATATGCGGATGCCGATCATGTAGGCCGCCGCCGTCAGCACGCCGGGGATGATCCCGGCGATCAGCAACGCGCCGACCGGCTGGGTGGTCAGCATCGCGTAAAGCACCATGGCGATGGAGGGCGGGATCAGCCCGGCCAGCGTGCCCGCCGCCGCGATGCAGCCGCCCGCCAGCCCGCCATTATAGCCAAAGCGCAGCATTTCGGGCAGCGCCATGCGGGTAAAGACGCTCGACGCCACGACGGTCGAGCCCGAGGCCGCCGCGAAACCCGCCTGCGCCAGCACGGTGGCCATCAGCAGGCTGCCCTTGACCCGGTTGAGCATGTAATGCGCGGCGGTGTAGAGGTCGGCGATGATGCCGGCGCGCTGGGCGATGCCGCCCATCAGCACGAACATCGGCACCACGACGAAGGTGTAATCGGACGCAATCGCATAGGGCGTGGTCTGAAAGGTGGTCAGCATGAAATTGCTGCCCACGCTCATGTAGAGCCCCGCCGCCGCCACCAGCGCCAGCGCCACGGCCACCGGCACGCCCAGCGCCAACAGGCCCAGCAGCCCGGCAAAGCCCAGAAGGCCATTCATCAGGCCGCCGCTCATGCGTCCTTGCCCCCTGCACCGCGCAGGCGCTGCCACAGCGCCAGGCCCAGCCGGTGGGCGATGACCAGCAAGACCAGGCTGGCGCCAACCGCGCAGGCCAGTTTCGCCGGCCAGATCGGATAGCCCAGCGTGGCCGCCGAGCGCTCCCAGATCGCCATCGAGGACAGCGCCTGCATCCACGCCCCGCGCGCGATCAGCGCGAAGACCACCAGCGCGCCCAGTTGCGCCAGCAGCCAGCGCGCCCCGTCGCTCCAGCGCGGCATGAAGGGCGAGAAGAGGTCAACGGCGATATGCCCGTCGCGGCGCTGCAAGAGCGGCCAGGACAGGAACACCGCCGCCGCCATCAGGGTGCCGGACATGTCCACCTTGAAGGCCAGGCGAAAGCCGAAAAGCTCGCCTGCCAGGATATCGACGAAGCCGACGATCATGACGGCCGCCAGGGCGATTGCCGCCACCCCGA
>SKNG01000103.1 GCA_007120685.1 Paracoccaceae bacterium
CTGCGGCTGGAACTGGACCTGGTGGCGCCGCGCCCGGTCATCGCCCCCTATGCGCTGCTCTTCGAGATCGACGCCGAGGGCCCGCGCCTGAACGCCTGCGCGGCCGAGACCGAGGGCGCGCGCAACCAGCTCCTGCGCGCCGCGCGCAGCGCCGGGGTGGAGGAGCAACTGGCCTGCGGGCTGGGCCTTGGTGCGCCCTCGCCGCGCTGGGGCGATGCCGGGGCGCTGTCCATTGCGGCGCTGGCCGAACTCGGCGCGGGGCAGTTGTCGATCATCGACGCCGACATCCTGCTGAGTGTCCCCCATGACATGCCGCAATCCCGGCTGGACCGCGTCGTCGCCCGGCTGGAGACGGCGCTGCCGGACATCTTTGCCCTGCAGATCGAACAGCAGGCGCCCGAGGACGCCGAGGCGCAGGCAGATGAGGCAGAGCGGGCCTTTCTGGCCACGCTGTCCGAGGATGGCGCGCTTCTGGTCGAGGGCCGCCTGCCTGATACGCGCATCCGCAACGCGGTGAATGCCTTTGCCCGCGCCCGTTTCGGCACCGGCGCGGTGACGCTGGAAACCCGGCTCGACCCCGAGATGGCGCCGGGCTGGTCGGCCCGCGCCCTGACCGGGCTGGAGGCGTTGGCCGAACTGCATCACGGCACGCTGCGCATGAGCGCCGACCGGCTGGAACTGACCGGTGTGACCGGCGATCCCGACGCCGGCGCCCAGATCGCCGGCATCCTGGCCGAGGGGCTGGGGCAGGGCTTCGACCGCGTGCTGCGCATCCGCTACGACGAGGCGCTGGACCCCGCCGCCCAGGCCCCCACGCCTGACCGCTGCGAGCAGCGCGTGCAGGCCGTGCTGGAAGAATACAGCATCACCTTCGCCCCCGGTTCGGCCGATCTGGACGGCGAATCGCGCGCGGCGCTGGACCGCATCGCCGATGTGCTGGTCGAATGCGGCGAGATGCCGTTCGAGGTGGCAGGCCACACCGACAGCCAGGGCCGCGAGGCGACCAACATGGCGCTCAGCCAGGCCCGCGCCGAGGCGGTGGTCAATGCGCTGATGAACCGTCGGGTGCTGGTCGCCTCGATGGTGCCGCGCGGCTATGGTCCGTCGCAGCCCATCGCCGACAATGCCACCGCCGAAGGACGCGAGGCCAACCGCCGGATCGAGTTCACCCTGATCCGCCCGGAACCCGAACCAGAGCCCATCGACCCCGCGCGGGAGGCCGAACTGGTGTTCGACATCCAGGAACCCGGCGAGGACACCACGCGCCCCGAGCCCCGCCCTGCCCGCTGACGCCGCCGACGGAACCCCGCCATGAACCGCACCGAATTCATCCTGGTAACGGCCGCGATCCTGATGGTCGCCTTTGCGCTGGGCTGGCTGGCGCATTGGCTGGTGGCCCGCTTCACCCGCGTCAGCCAGGACGATCTGAGCGAGTTGGACCGGCTTGCCCGGGCGCTGCACGAGGCCGAGGAGACCCGCGATCAGGCGATCGCCTGGATCGAACACCGCGAGGCCGAATTCGGCGATCAGAAGGCTCAGGGCGAGGCCGAGTTGCGCGCCGCCATGGACGGGCTGCGCGAAGCCCGGCGCGAAATCGAATACCTGCAGACGCAACTGGCCGCGCAGCAGGAACGCGAGTGATGCGGCGCCGGGTGGCCTATGCCCCGCCCGGCCCGTCCCCGCGCCGTGCTGCCGCGTCTGACCAGCGCTCCAGCGCCGCCTCGTCCTCGGTGCGCGCGGCCACCCAGGCGGCCCCCTCCGGCCCGGTCTCCTTCTTCCAGAACGGCGCGCGGGACTTCAGGTAATCCATCAGGAATGCCGCCGCGTCAAAGGCATCGGCACGGTGCGGCGCGGCGGTGGCGACCATCATGATCGTCTCGCCCGGCGCCAGCGAGCCGTAACGATGCACGATCAGCGCCGCATCCAGCGCCCAGCGTTGCCGCGCTTCGGCCTCGATCGCGCCCAGCGCGCGCTCTGTCATGCCGGGATAATGCTCGATTTCCATGTGCCGCAGCCCGCCGCCGGGCAGGTCGCGCACGATCCCGCAGAAGGTGACCACCGCGCCCGCGCCCGAGGCCGCGGCTGCGCGTTCGAACCCGGCGCATTCCCGGCCGTAATCGAACGCCTCGCGCTGTACCCGGACGCTCATCGCCCCGCGTCCATGCTTCAACCCCCCATGCCTTACCCCCCCGTCATCGGCGGAAAGAACGCCACCTCGCGCACGCCCGCCAGCGGCGCGTCCATGCCGGCAAGTTCCTGGTCCAGCGCCACGCGCACGGCGGCCATGTCGGCAAAGGCCGCGTCATAGCGCGGTTCGCGGGTGCGCAACTCGGCCACCAGTTCGGCCACCGTCTGCGCCCGGGTCTCGATCTCCTCGCGCGGCAGGCCGATCCGCTCGCGCAGCCAGGCGAAATAGAGGACCTGCAACGTCATTTTTCCACCTCCCGCGATTTTTCCACCTCCCGCAGATGCGGCGCGGCCTTGCGGAAATAGTCCCAGCCGGTAACCAGCGTCAGCGCGGCGGCGATCCAGATCAGCACCAGCCCCAGCGACCACACCGCCTCGGCGCCGAAATTGGCCACCTGCAGCAGGTTCACATCAGCAGTGATGCCCGTCGCCTCCATCTCCTCGATCAGCGCGCGGTTGCGCGCCAGCACCTGCTCGCGGATATATTGCAGCCCCAGCGCGCCGAAGAGCACGGCAATCGCCACCATCTGCGCGGTGGTCTTCCATTTCGCCAGCTTCGTCACCGCCAGCAGGCGCGAGGTATTGCCCAGATACTCCCGCAGGCCGGACACGAAGACTTCGCGGAACAGGATCGCGGTGGCGGGCAGGATCAGCCAGGGATCCATGCCGGAATAGCCGGTGATGACCAGCAGCGCGATCACCACCATCGCCTTGTCGGCGATCGGGTCCAGCATCGCGCCGATGCGGCTTTCCTGCTTCCACAGCCGCGCCAGATAGCCGTCGAACCAGTCGGTCAGCGCCGCGCCCAGGAACAGCGTCAGCGCCAGCCAGTCGGCCCAGGGGCGGTGGAAATACAGAAACATCACCGCCACGCCCGGCGCGGCCAGCAGGCGCAGCGTGGTCAGAATGTTGGGCACGGTCCAGAACATGGCGCCTTCCTACCCGCAAAGCCGGGGCGCGGGAAAGAGGGAAAGCAGGCCCGGATACCCCGCCCCCCGTCATCTTGCCGAAAATACGCCGGGGGGAATCGCGCGCCAGCGCGATGGGGGGCAGCGCCCCCCGCTCCCGCCCCCGCCACAGGGTGCGGCGCTTGCATTCGGACGCGCCGCCCGCTACCTGCGGCGCGACGGATGGGTCAGCGGATGGGCGGCATGGACGGTCTGGCGGAACTGCGGGCGAAATATCTGGAACAGATCGCAGCGGCACCGGATGCCGACGCGCTGGAGGCCGTGCGCCTGGCCGGGCTGGGCAAGAAGGGCGAGATCAGTGGCCGGATGCGCGAACTGGGCCGCATGACGCCAGAGGAGCGCAAGACCGCCGGCCCCGCCCTGAACGCACTCAAGGACGAAATCGACGCGGCCCTGCGTGCCCGCAAGGCCGCGCTGGAAGATGCCGCGCTCGATGCCCGTCTGGCGCAGGAATGGCTGGACATCACCCTGCCGCCGCGCCCGCGCCCGCAGGGCAGCGTGCATCCCGTCGCCCAGGTGATGGAGGAAATGGCGGCGATCTTCGCCGATATGGGTTTCGCTGTGGCCGAAGGCCCGCAGGTGGAAACCGACTGGCACAATTTCGACGCGCTGAACATCGCCCCCGAGCACCCCGCCCGGCAGGAGCATGACACTTTCTTCATGCATCGCGAGCCCGGCGACAACCGCCCCCCGCATGTGCTGCGCACCCATACCAGCCCGGTGCAGATCCGCGCCATGCAGGTGCAGGGCGCGCCGATCCGGGTCATCGCGCCGGGCCGGGTCTACCGGATGGACATGGACCAGACCCACACCCCGATGTTTCATCAGATCGAGGGGCTGGCCATCGACCGCGCCATCACCATGGCCAATCTGAAATGGGTGCTGGAGGAGTTCTTCACCGCCTATTTCGGCACCCCCGTGCGCACCCGCTTTCGCGCCAGCCATTTCCCCTTCACCGAACCCTCGGCCGAGGTGGATATCCAGTGTTCCTGGGTCAACGGCCAGCTGCGCGTGGGCGAGGGCGAGGACTGGATGGAGGTGCTGGGCTCGGGCATGGTGCACAGCCATGTGCTGCGCTCGGCGGGGATTGACCCCGATCAGTGGCAGGGTTTCGCCTTCGGCATGGGCATCGACCGCATGGCGATGCTGAAATACGGCATCCCGGATCTGCGGGCGTTCTTCGAATCGGACTTGCGCTGGCTCAGGCATTACGGTTTCGGCGCGCTGCAGGCGCCCAGCCTGCACGCCGGCTGAGACCCGCGCCTGCGCCCGCCGCGGGGCAAAGCGCGTTCGAACGCGCTTTCGCACGGGCCTTCGAAGGCCCGTCTTGCGTCATCGCCTCGGGCTTGATGCTGCGCAAGGAAAGGGGCGCCTTTCTGTGATAATGTTTATCGTCACCAGAAGGGAGGAGCCTGCCATGATCAACGAGAATGACATCATCGACATGACTTGCCTGACGCGGGCCGAGATCGCCGCCATCGCCGAGCACGAACATATCGGTGATGTCGAGGCCGCCGAACTGGGCGAATACCTGATGCACGGCCATCACGGCCCCCAGCGCGTGCAGCAGATGATCTGCGACGATATCCGCGAGGCGCTGCACGCCGATGACGTGGCGCGCGCGCGGGCGCTCTATCAGACTCTGCACGCCTATCTGGCTGTCCACCCCGAGGCGCTGCGCGGCAACGGCTGACTGCCTGCCCAGATCCGGCAGCCCAGATCCGGCAGCCCTTGCCCGCCCGTGCCCTGTCATCGCGTGCGGGGACGGTCGGTTGCGGCGCTGCGCGCTGCTCAAAAGCCCGTGCCCTGCGCGTTCCCGCGCCGCCGCCGGCGTGGCGAGGCCTTGCCACGGGGCGCCGCCGTCCCTTAGGTTTCGCCCCGAAGAACGGGCCGGCGCGCGGCCGTTGCAAGGAATGACGACATGACCCAGAACAACCGGACCCGCCGCCGGCCTTTGGCCACTCTTGCCTCGGCCGCTCTGCTGGCGCTGGCCGGCGCCGCGCTGGTGCCGCTGCCGGTCAGCGCGGAACTGAGCGAGGTCATCACCCGCCAATACCCCGATGGCGGCATCTATGAGGGTACCTTCCTGGATGGGCTGCAGCACGGGCAGGGCACCTATCGGCTGCCCAACGGGTTCGAATATACCGGCGAATGGGTGGAAGGGCAGATCACCGGCCAGGGCGTGGCGCGCTACCCCAACGGCTCGGTCTACGAGGGCGAATTCCTGGATGGCAGCCCGCATGGCCAGGGCCGCATGGTGTTCGGCGACGGCTCTTACTACGAGGGCGAATGGGCCGAGGGCCGCATCATGGGTCAGGGCACCCGGCGCTTTGCCACCGGCGTTGTCTATACCGGCGAATTCGACGACAGCCAGCCGCACGGGCAGGGCGTGATGGAACGCCCCGGCGGGCTGCGCTACGAGGGCGAGTGGCGACACGGCATGCGCGAAGGGCGCGGCACGCTGACCTACCCGGACGGCTCGGAATATGTTGGCGATTTCCGCGCCGACGAGCGCCATGGCGAAGGGCGCCTGACCCGGCCCGACGGGTCGGTCTATGACGGCGAATGGGCCGAAGGGCTGCTGCACGGGCCGGGGATGGTGACGCTGCCCGGCGGCGACCGTCGCGAGGGCGAATTCGTGCAGGGCATGCTGCAGGGGCTGGGGCGCATCGTCTTTGCCGATGGCGCGGTCTATGAGGGCGATTTCGTCGATGACCAGCGCCATGGCAGCGGCCGGCTGACCACCGCCGACGGTCACGTCTTCGTTGGCAGCTGGGTCGCCGACCGGATCGACGGCGAGGGCGTGCTGACCCATCCCGACGGCTCGCGCTTCGAGGGGCAGTTCCGCGACGGCCAGCCGCACGGGCGCGGCACCGTCACCTATGTCGATGGCACCAGCTATACCGGCGACTGGGTCGAGGGCCGGCAGGAAGGCGAGGGCGTGGCCGATTTCGGCGACGGCGTGGTCTATGAGGGCAGCTTTCTCGGTGGCCGGCCGCATGGCATGGGGCGCATGACCTTTGCCGACGGGCGGGTGTTCGAAGGCCAGTTCGAGGCCGGCCAGCGCGAGGGGCAGGGCGTGATGATCTTTCCCGACGGCGCGCGCTTCAACGGCAATTTCTCGGCCGGCGAGCGCGACGGTCAGGGGCGGATCGAACTGGCCGACGGCTTTGTCTACGAAGGGCAGTGGCGCGAGGGGCGCATCGAGGGCCTGGGCGTGGCGACCTATGCCACCGGCGATGTCTATGAGGGCGAATTCCTGAATGGCGAGCGCCACGGCCAGGGCGTGCTGCGCTATGCCGAGGGGCAGGTGCTGAGCGGGCGCTGGGAAAACGGCATCCTGGTCGAGCCCGACGAAGCGGCCGCCGAAGACGGGCAGGACGCCGAACCCGAAGGCGAATTCGAGGGCGAACCCGCAGATTGACCGGCGCCTTCAGCGCGGCGCGGGCATCCGCGCGGCATCCAGTGCGCAGGCCCGCAGCAGCGTCTGCGGGGCGCAGGGGCGGGGCGCCAGGTCCCGGGTCAGGCACAGGCGCAACTCATAGACCGCATCGCGCCGGCAGGTGATCAGCAGCATCCCGGGCGTCAGGCCCGGATTGGCGGCGATCACCGCCGCCTCCAGCGCCTCGGGTGCGAGCGTCCGATCGCGCCTCGCCGCCTCGAACTGCCCGGGCAGCGAAATCCCGTCCAGCGCCGCGCGGGTCAGCGCGTAGTAATCGGACGGCGACAGCCCGGTGCAACTGCCGTGCTTGTTCCACTGGTGCCATGCCGCGCCGGAGGCCCCGAAGAGATCGACCTGCCGCGCGGTTTCCCGCCGCGAGGGGTTGCGATGGGGCGCACGGCAGAATTCGGGCCAGCTGCCATCGGCATGCTGCGGCCAGAGCCCGTGTACCTGCCAGCCCCGCCGCTGCCCGCGCTCGCAGCGGTCATCGCCGCGCGCATCGCCGGTCAGGGCGCAGAAACTGGGCATCCAGGTCACCGCCAGCAGGTAATGGTCGAATGCGCCCGCCCGGTCCGAGCTATGGTCTGCGCCACGGTTTTGCGCCACCCCCGGCACCGCCAGTGCCACGGCAAGGACAAGCGCCATGAGGGCGCGGATCGGCGCGTTCATGATTTCTCTTTTCACCGTCTGTTTTGCGCCTTATAACCCGGCCATTCCCCGATAGCGAGGATGCGCGGCAGATGCCCGCGGCCGGCAAGCCCGGCGGGCGATGGCCCATGCCCTCGGCAATGGCAAGGCAAAGGACCGAAGAGATGGCAAAACCCCTGATGGCCAAGGCGACCGCGGTCTGGCTGGTCGACAACACGACGCTGAGCTTCAAGCAGATCGCCGATTTCTGCGGGCTGCACGAGTTGGAGGTGCAGGGCATTGCCGATGGCGATGTCGCCGCCGGGGTCAAGGGGTTCGACCCCATTACCAATAACCAGCTTGACGAGATCGAGATCAAGAAGGCCGAGGCCGACACGGCCTATGTGATGAAGCTGAAATACAACCCCGCCGCGCAGGGCGAGGAAAAGCGCCGTGGTCCGCGCTACACGCCCTTGTCGAAGCGCCAGGACCGGCCGGCCTCGATCCTGTGGCTGGTCAAGTTCCACCCCGAACTGGCCGATGCCCAGATCCGCAAGCTGGTGGGCACCACCAACCCCACCATCCAGCAGATCCGCGAGCGCACGCATTGGAACATCCAGAACATCCAGCCCATCGACCCGGTGGCACTGGGCCTGTGCAAGCAGTCCGAACTGGACGCCGAGGTGCAGAAGGCGGCGAAGAAGAAGGCGGCCGAGGGCGGCGTGATGGATGACGACGCGCGGCGCAAGCTGGTCTCTACCGAACAGTCGCTGGACATGGCGCCGGAGCCGAAACTGCCCTCCAACATCGCCGGGCTGGAGAATTTCAGCCTGACCGGCAGCAGCGAGCCGGCAGAGGACGAGACCGACTACGCCGATGCCGACAGCTTCTTCAACCTGCCCGATGACGATGCGGACGACAGGACTGACGACGATGCCGAGGACCCGCGCGACAAGGCAGCTGACACCCGCTGACCAGGCGGGAACGCCAGCCAGTTGCGGCCGGCCGGTCGGTCACCGCATGGTGGCTGGGTGACACAGGTGCCACCCGGTGCGGGGCAGCAAGCAAGCGGACGCCAGACCACGTCCTGGGGGGCGGTGGTGCTGTTCGTGCTGGGCGGCGTGCTGGCCGCCGTGCACATGGGCAAGTTGCCGCCCGCGCTACCGGTGATGCGCCAGGAGCTTGGTTTCGGCCTGGTGGCCGGCGGCTTTGTGGTGGCGCTGTTCAACCTGCTGGCGATGACCGTGGCGGTGTTCTTCGGCGGGCTGGTCGAACGCATCGGGCGCCGCCGTCTGGTCCTGGCGGGGTTTGCCTTTCTGGTGCTGGGCGGCGCGCTGGGGGCGCTGGCGCAGGGCCTGCCGCTGCTGCTGGCCAGCCGGCTGCTGGAGGGGTTCGGCTTTGTCGCGATTTCGATTTCGCTGCCGGTGATGGTGATGGCCGCCGCCGCCGGGCGTGACCAGGATTTCGCGCTGGGCATGTGGAGCGTCTATACGCCGCTGGGCATGGCGATGGTGATGCTGGCCGCCCCTTCGGTGCTGGAAACGGTAGGTTGGCGCGGGCTGTGGTGGGCGGTGGCCGCGCTTTGTCCGCTGCTGGCGCTGGCGATCCTGCGCGAGATGGCCCGCGTGCCGGTGCCGGCCGCCCCGCGCCGCCCGTCACTGACGCTGGCGCGCGAGGCGCTGGCGACGCGGGGGTTGCAGGTTATTGCGCTGCTCTTCGGCCTCTATGCCTTTCAGTGGGTAACGCTGATGGTCTGGCTGCCCACCTTTCTGACCGAGGACATGGGGTTCAGCCTGCAACGCGCCGCGCTGGTCTCGGCGCTGGTGGTGCTGGCCAATGTGCCGGGCTGCCTGTGGGGCGGCTGGCTGATGCGGCGCGGGGCTGGCGCGCGTCGGCTGGTGACTTTGGGCAGCGTGGTGATGGGGCTGGGGGCGCTGGCGATCTTCCTGCCGGTGCTGCCGGATGCCGCGCGGCTGGCCGCCTGCGTGGCGTTTTCCTTCCTTGGCGGGCTGATCCCGCCCAGCCTGTTCAACAGCGTGCCGCGTGCGGTGCCGAGCGCGCAGCACATCAGCGCCGGCAATGGCG
Organism: Paracoccaceae bacterium; assembly: GCA_007120685.1. Lineage (GTDB taxonomy): Bacteria > Pseudomonadota > Alphaproteobacteria > Rhodobacterales > Rhodobacteraceae > Pararhodobacter. Next base: position 9,310 of record SKNG01000103.1, read on the forward strand.
TGCTGATGCAGGGCTCGGCGTTGGGCCAGTTCGCCGGCGCGCCGCTGGTGGCGCTGGCGGTGTCGCTGGCCGGAGGCGACTGGCGCTTTGCCGTCATCCCCATGCTGGCGGCCAGTCTGGGGGCTCTGGCGGCGGCGCCCGCTCTGGCAAGGGCCAGCCGATAGCGGCCGGGCGACGCGCGTTGCAACGCGCGTGAAGGGCCTTCGAAGGCCCTTCTCCGCCCCCTGATCAGCCGTCAAGCGCCCGGGAACAGCCGTTTCTGCAGCTTGGCCATGCCGGCGATCCAGCGGTCGCGGTCCTGCAGCTTGTGCTGCATGTAGCCCGCCACCTGCTCATGCGGCAGGATCAGGAAGCGTTCCGCCGCGATCCCCTCCAGCGCCGCCTGCGCCACCGCCTCGGCCGACAGCACCCCGTCGCCGGATTGCGGCCCGTCGGGCAGGGCGCGCAGCATCGGCGTGTCCACCCCCTGCGGGCACAGCGCCGAGACGCGGATGCCGTGGTCATGATGCGTGATCGCCAGGTTCTCGGCAAAGCCCAGCGCGGCGTGCTTGGAGGTGGAATAGATCGCGCTGCCGATCTGGCTCAGCAGCCCGGCGGCCGAGATCGTGTGCAGGAAATACCCGCCCCCGCGTGCCCGCATGCCCGGCACCAGATGCCGCGCGGCGCGGATATGGGCCATGACATTGACCTCCCAGCCGCGTTGCCAGGCCGCATCATCGGCGCCGGCGGCATTGGCGAAACTGGGGTCGAAGCCGGTGGCAATCCCGGCGTTCGAGCACATCAGGTCGATGGGGCCGACCTCGGCCTCCACCCGGTCGAGCATCGCCACCAGCGCCGCCGGATCGGCCACGTCGCAGCCCAGCCCCAGCCCGCCGCATTCCGCTGCCACCGCCCGGGCGCCGGCCTCGTCCAGATCGGCCACCGCCACGCCTGCCGCCCCGGCCCCTGCCAGCGCCCGGGCCAGCGCTGCGCCGATGCCGTTGGCGCCGCCGGTGACCACGCAGACCTTGCCCGCAACATCCATGCTTCAGCCCCCCGTTATCGTCGCCCCGCCGTCGCAGACGATCACTTGGCCGGTGGTGAAGCGCCCCGCCGCCGAGGCCAGGAAGATCGCCGCGCCCGCAATCTCGTCCGGCTCGCCGATGCGCTTCAGCGCCGCCTGCGCCTCGTAGCGGGCCAGCGTCTTGGGGTTCTCCCACAGCGCGCGGGCGAAATCGGTGCGGATCAGGCCCGGTGCGATGCAATTGACGCGGATGTTGTCCGGCCCCAGTTCCACCGCCATGTTGCGCGCCAACTGCATGTCGGCGGCCTTCGAGATGTTGTAGGCGCCGATGATAGGCGAACCCTTCAATCCGCCGACGGAAGAGACAATGACGATGGACCCGTCGCCCCGTTCGCGCATCCCCGGTGCCACCATGCCGATCAGCCAGTGATTGGCCAGCACGTTGTTGTCCATGATCTTGCGGAAGGCGTCATCCTCGATCCCGGCCATCGGCCCGTAATAGGGGTTGGAGGCGGCGTTGCAGACCAGCGTGTCGATCCGCCCCCATTTGGCCAGCGTGTCTTCGATCAGCCGCGCCAGGCTCGCCTTGTCCGACAGGTTGGCGGGCAGGGCGATGGCGCGGGTCTCGCCGTGGCGGGTGTTGATCGCCTGCGCGACGGCCTCGCAGGCATCGGCCTTGCGCGAGGAGATCACCACCCGCGCGCCTTGTTCGGCCATCCGCTCGGCAATCGCCTGCCCGATCCCGCGCGAGGAGCCGGTGATCACGGCCACCTGGCCGGTCAGGTCAAACAGCCCCGCGCCGGTCATTGAAACACCTCGAAGAGGCCCGCCGCGCCCATGCCACCGCCCACGCACATGGTAACGACCGCGTAACGCGCGCCGCGCCGCCGACCCTCGCGCAGCACATGGCCGGTCATCCGGGCGCCGGACATGCCGTAGGGATGGCCGATGGAAATGGCACCGCCGTTGACGTTCAGCTTCTCGTCCGGGATGCCCAGCTTGTCACGGCAGTAAAGCACCTGGCAGGCAAAGGCCTCGTTTAACTCCCACAGGTCGATATCGTCCATGCCCAGCCCATGCGCGGCCAGCAGCTTCGGCACCGCATAAACCGGGCCGATGCCCATCTCGTCGGGCTCGCAACCCGCCACCTGCATGCCGCGATAGGCGCCCAGCGGCGTCAGGCCCCGCCGTGCGGCCTCGCCGGCCTCCATCAGCACCACGGCCGCCGCGCCGTCGGACAACTGACTGGCATTGCCGGCGGTGATGAACTGACCCTCGCCGCGCACCAGCCCGCCCTTGAAGGCGGGTTTCAGCCCCTGCAGGTCGGCCAGTTGCGTGCCGGGCCGCGCGCCCTCGTCCTGGCTGAGCGTGATTTCCTTCTCGCTGGTCTCGCCCGTTGCCCTGTCGGTGACGATCATGGTGGCGGTCATCGGCACGATCTCGTCGTCGAACAGCCCCGCCGCCATCGCCGCGCCGTTGCGGCTTTGCGAGCGCAGCCCGTATTCGTCCTGCGCCTCGCGGGCGATGCCATAGCGGTCGGCCACCGTCTCGGCGGTTTCCAGCATCGACATGTAAAGCGCGGGCACGCGCGCCTGCAGGTCAGGATCGAAGGCGCGGTGCATGTTCATCTGCGCGTTCTGCACCAGCGAGACCGATTCCAGCCCGCCCGCCGCGACGATGTCCATCCCGTCATGGACAATCTGCTTGGCCCCCGTCGCAATCGCCATCAGGCCCGAGGCGCATTGCCGGTCCAGGCTCATGCCGGCGACCGAGGTCGGAAAGCCCGCGCTCATCGCTGCCTGCCGGGCCACGTTGCTGCCGGTCGAGCCCTGCTGCAGCGCGCAGCCCATCACCACGTCGTCGATCTCGGCCCCTTCCACCCCGGCGCGGGCGGCGGCGTGTTTCAGCGCATGCCCGCCCAGCGCCTGCGCCTGGGTGTTGTTGAAGGCCCCGCGATAGGCCTTGCCGATGGGGGTGCGGGCGGTGGAGACGATGACAGCTTCGCGCATGGGATGTCCTTTCGGTTCTGTTTGGGACGGGGGCGGCGGTTTTAGCCGGTCTCGCCCCGGTTGATGCTGCGGGCCAGTTGCCAGGCGATTTCGGCGATGGGCTTGGCCTTGGCGCCGATTTCCACCGCATCGGCATTGGCCGCCGTGCCGTCGATGGCACGCCGGGCGATGCCCTGCAGGATGGCGGCGATGCGGAAGAGCGCCAGCACCAGGTGGAACTCCCATGCCTCGGGGCGGGGCAGGCCGGTGCGGGCCAGATAGGCGTCCAGGTATTCGCGTTCGTCGGGGATGCCCAGCGCGGCCAGATCGACGCCGGCCAGCCCCCGGAACAGATCCGGCGCCAGCCGCCAGGACATGGCGTGATAGGCGAAATCGGCGATGGGGTCGCCCAGGGTGGAAAGCTCCCAGTCCAGCACGGCCATGACATCGGTGCCGTGCGGCGCGATCAGCAGGTTGTCCAGCCGGTAGTCGCCATGGACCAGCCGCGTCGGCCCCTCGGCCGGCAGGTTGCGCGGCAGCCAGTCGATCAGCCGCTCCATCGCCTCGTTCTCGCCGGTGACCGAGGCATTGTACTGCCGCGTCCAGCGCGACACCTGGCGCTGCAGGTAATCACCGTGCCGGCCGTAGTCGGCCAGGCCGATTGCATCAGGGTCCAGCATGTGGATGCGGGCGATCTGGGCGTTCATCGAGGCGAAGAGGGCCGTGCGCTGGGCGCGGGTGAAATCCGGCAGGCGCGGGTCCCAGAACACCCGGCCGGGCACGGCGTCCATGACGTAGAACATCGCCCCGATCACCGACTCGTCGCGGCACAGCGCATGGACCGGCGGCACCGGAACATCGGTCGGCGCCAGGGCCGAAAGCACCCGGAATTCGCGGTCCACCGCATGGGCGCTGGGCAGTGTCTGGCCCATCGGCCGGGCGCGCAGGATGTAGCTGCCGGATGCCGCGTCGATGCGATAGGTCGGGTTCGACTGCCCGCCCGAGATCTTGACCGCCGCATGCGGTCCCTCAAAGCCGCGCACATGCGTCTTCAGCCAGCCGGCCAGGGCCGGGCCCGTCAGATCATGCTGCCGCGGATGACCCGTCTCGGCGTCAGCCTGTGCAGGCCCGGCCATCGCATCCTCCCGCTTGCGGCGCCGCGCGGTGGCGGCCCCTCCTCCTGCGCGCCACTAGAACCGGAGGGGCGGGACGAGTCAATCCGTATCGTCTGACAATATTGCCTGCTGACTGGTGCTCGCCAACGAGGCGCGGCACGAGCCTTTCCGGATGATGCCGTCGGATGTGGAACCGTCGAAATGCTGAAGCGGGATCGTTCGGGTCGAAGCCGAGAGACGCGAAAGCCCTTTGGGCATTGTGGAGAACGGGCCTTCGAAGGCCCGTGCCACGCGCGTTCGAACGCGCGTTCCCGCCCATGCCGAGCGCCTTGGCCTGGCGACGCTGGCCCGGCCCGGGCATCGCCGGAAAAGTGAAGGCAGCCAGAAGGCCAGGCCCGGGACGGGCGCTTCTGTTCGAGGCGATCAGGCTCTAGTTGCGCATCGCCGACAGGATCGGGGCGAGTGCTGCCTCGGGCGCGCCCATGTCTTCGGGCAGGACCGCCAGCGTGTCGCCATCGCGCAGCGCCACGCGCCCGCCAAGGCCCGGATCGGCGGCGCTGGGCGGGTCGGCGGACAGGGCGACGATCCGGCCACTCTCGGGGCGGATGAGCCACACCGTTCCCTCCGCAGCCGGCAGCAACTGCCGCGCGCCGGCCAGCGTCAGTCCCGGCGGCAGCGGCTGGCGCTGCAGCGCGCGCCCCTGCCAGATGCCCAGCGTCTCGCCGGCGGCGGGCGGCGGCCGGCGCCACAGCCGCCCGGGCTCTACCCGCACCACATCGCCATCGCGCAGCGCTGGCAGCGGGCGACCGGCCCGCAGGAACCCCTCGACATCGACCGCCTGTTCCGCACCGTCGCGCAGCAAGGTCACGCTGAATCGCTGACCGGGCTCCAGCAACCCGCCCGAGCCATTGATCGCATCCATCACGCTGAGCGACTGATCGGTGATCGGCTGGCGGCCGGGCTGGCGTACCAGCCCCACCACCGTCACCTTGCGCGCGTTGAACTCGATGACCCGCGCCATCACCTGCGGGCGCGCGTGATAGGGCTGCAACCGCTCCACCAGATCGGCGCGCAGGGCCTCGATATCGCGGCCCTCGGCCGGCACGCGGCCCAGATGCGGCACGGCGATGGCGCCATCGGGCTCGACGACATAGCCCGAGGGCAGCGTCAGATCCGGCTCGTCGACGACATGCAGATGCACCACGTCGCCCGGTCCCAGAAGGTAGGCGCCGCCCGCCCCGGGGCCGCCGGCGCGAAACCGCGACACGCTGTCGGCGTCCAGAGGGACGATCTCCAACTCTATCGTCGCGGCGGACAGGCCCGGCCCGCCATGCGCCGCGCGGGTGGCGGGGTCGGCCGGTCCCGTTCCCGGCCCGCAGGCGGCAAGCGCCAGGACGGCGGCGAGGCAGAGCGCGGCAAGGGGGTGGTGGCGAAGGGCGTCAGCGGCCATGGATCATCTCCATTGCAAGCCTGTCGGCAGAAAAATCGAAACGGGTGGACGGGTCGTTGAGGTTGCTGAACAGCACGATTGCCGAGATGAAACAGGCGATCGAGGCCATCATCAGCACGCGGGAATCCCCGCGCACATTGGCGGCGGGGTCGCCGCCGCCGGTGTTCTGGCGGGTCCATTTCTGGACGTTGGGGTTGAAGGTGATGAAGATCTTGATGCCCGAGCCGACGATCTGGCCATAGTAGATCAGCGGCGCGAACGCCGGGTGCCAGCGGCCCGAGATCATGCCCACCATCGCCGCTTGCACGCTGCGCGACAGCATGACCCAAAGCATGAAGATCAGAAAGAACAGCGGGTCATGCATCACCCCGGCCAAGCCGAAGAACACCAGGCCCAGAAGCGGCGTCCAGGTCGATACGCGCTGGTCCCACAGCGCGATCCAGGCAAATGTGCCCAGCCGCGCGCGGCCCATCGCCAGCGCCTTGATACCGCCACGTACCATATTGCCGAACCAGCGTTTCTGCAGCCCGATGGTATCGCGCACGAAGCCCTTGCCGGGCAGCGACTCCAGGCAGTAGATCACCGCGTCCGGCACATAGGTCACTTCCCAGCCCTGCTCGATCACCCAGCGCCAGCTGGATTTGTCGTCGCCGGTCAGCATGATGATCCGGCCCAGGCGCGGGTGGTGGACGACATCGTGCAAGAGGTTGGCGGCGAAACTGGCATCGGTCAGGATCTGGCTGCGAAACATCGACCAGCGCCCGGTCAGCACCAGCACCCGGCCCGACATCGCCATCGAGGACATGGTCACATGCCGCTGCGCCATGCGCAGTCGGTACCACTCGCGGTCGATGGTGCGCCCGGCCACCAGCGGCGTGTTGTCCACCGTCAGCGCACCCACCGCGTTCTGGTGCAGCAGGATCGGTGCGGTGGCGCGGATCAGCCCAGGGGCGACCAGCGTGTCGCCATCCATCAGGATGCCCGGGCAATCCGGCGGCAGGCCCATCTCGCGCAGCCGCGCCAGCGCATCGGCCATCGCCGAGCGTTTGCCGGTTCCATCCTGCAGCGTGAAGGCCAGGCGGATTTCGCCCTTCACGTCGATCATGGCATGGACATGGCCGATCAGCGCCATGTCATGCTCTGACGAGACCGCCGCCACCACCGTGCCGCCGCCGCCATTGTCCAGAATGTCCCGGAACAGGTTGCCGTAGACGGCGGCGTTCATCTCGTCGCCCATCTTCCAGCTCAGCACCACAGCGCCAACATGGCGGCCGGCGACGTTTGGGTCGGCCTCTGCGCGGCGGCGGATCATCGGGAAGGTGTGGCGCAGATAGACCAGCGCGCGCAGCAGATGCAGCCCACCCCAGCCCCAGCGCCAAAGCCCCACGGCGCCCATCGTCGCCAGGAAGGCGACATCGGCGGGATCGAGCGCGCGGGCGGGGATCAGGGCGATCAGCCCGCCCATGGCGCCCAGCCAGCAGGCCATGATGACCGCCGCAGTGACCGGCGAGGACCGCCGGCGATGTTCGGCCTGCTCTGCCATCACAGGCCCAGCCGGCGCCAGAGTGGCGCGAAGATGCGGTCGGTCGACACCCGGACCGAGGCGGTCATGCCCACCGGTGCGTCGATCGGCCGATCCGGGATGATTTCCAGCCGGGCATAGCGGTCGGCGGCAAAGACATTGTCCTGCAGCCCGGCATATCCCGGCCAGTGCGCGGCATAGTTCAGGCGCGACACCTGCCCGTCGACCTGCTGGCCATCGGCCAGTGCGATGCGCACCGGATCGCCGGCGCGGATTGCCCGCGCGTTCTCGCTAAGCACCAGCGCGTGCACGCTCAGGTCGCCGCGCTCGACCAGCGTGGCGATCGGGCGACTGGGGTCGACGAATTCACCGATCCGGCGGTCGATCCGCGCCACCAGGCAGTCGCAGTTGGCGACAACCGGCTCGCCGTCGCGCCAAAGCAGCTCGCGCGCGCGGATCTCGGCCAGCCGCTCGTCCAACTGGGTCAGGCGCAGCTCCAGCGCGTCCAGCGTGCCCAGCGCGCCCGCGCCGCCGCCGGGCAACACCCCGGCATCGCTCAGCGCCACGTTCTGCGCCAGCGCATCTGCCTGACGGCGCACGGCGTTCAGTTCCCGTTCGGCGGCATGGACCACGCTTTCCTGCGCCGCGCGTTCGGCCTGACGGCGCGCGGTGGGCAGGCCGGTGGAGCGCATCTCGGCCAGCTGCGCGCGGGCTGCGGCCAGCCGGCGCTCGGCAATGCGCAGCGCCTCGTCCAGGCGGGCGCGCTCGGTGTCGTGGCCCTGATCGGCAACCGCGCCGATACGCGAGAGCGCGGCACGGCGCGCGGTCAGTTCGGTCTGTTCGGCCTCCAGACGCTGCCGCTCGTCGGTCAGCGCCTGCAGGCGGCGCTCGTGATCGGCGGACTGGACCCGGGCGATCACGTCGCCGGGTTCCACCGGCTGGCCCACCGACACCCCCAGCGACTGCACCAGCCCGGCATTCACCGGGGTCGCGGCAGTGGCGCTGGCGGTCACCGCGGCATAGCGCGCGGGAACCGAGGTATAGCGGCCCCAAAGCGTGTAGACCGCCAGCGCCACCGCCAGAAAGGCCACCGCCAGTTGCAGGTTGCGGCGCGTGCCCAGCGTGCGATCCGTGGTCTGCTGGCGCGCGACCCGCGTTTGTTCGGTCTCGTCCAGCAGCCGGGTCAGGCTCATCGCCTTGTCGTTGACGGCATGATCGACGACGCGGTGCAGGACCTCGGCTTGCGGCCGTGTCAGGTCGATGAACTGATAATCGAGCGCCGGCTGGCCTTCGGCGGACAGGGCGCGCACCTGCACCTGCATCTGGATACGGGTGCCCGCCGGGCCGATCAGCAGCGCCACCTCCGCCACCCGGCCTCGGCCGGGGGCCATCAGCCGCGGGATCGGGCTTTCCAGCCGGAAGCCCTGCACGCCCCAGGCGGCGCAGGGGTATTCGACACCCTGCCAGAGCACGCTCATCGGCTCGTTCACCTGAAGCGCGGGACGGGCCGGAGCAGCAGTGGGGGGCGCGGGGAAAGGGTAGTCAGCCGCCATCACACCACCGCCGCGGCTTATGCGCTGCCGGTTGTCCCGTCTCGCGTTGCGCCGAAAACAGCATGATCCTCGCCCGATAAGCAGTCAGAAATCAATGACACAGCCGGAGCCTTGTCCGGATTGTTTCGACTTGCCCGGGAAATCAGGCAGGACTGGGGCGCAACATTGAAGATTTCGGAAACAATGCCACTGCAGCCCGTTGTGCCCCGGATCTGGGGGCGGCCGGGTTCGCCAGTCGCTCGGTTGGATGCTGTCGATTGCCGGGGAAGGGGGGCGGATCAGGCCGCCGGCGCGCGGGACGCGCAGCGGGCCTCGACCGCCTCCCATATCCGCGCGGCAACATTGATGCCGTCGAACCGCTCCAGCTCCTGGATGCCGGTGGGCGAGGTCAGATTGATCTCGGTCAGCCAGTCGCCGATGATGTCTATGCCGACGAAGACCTGACCGCGCTCGCGCAGCAGCGGGCCGATGGCGGCGCAGATGGCGCGGTCACGCTCGGAAAGGCCGACCTTTTCCGGGCGCCCGCCGACATGCATGTTCGACCGCGTCTCGCCCTCGGCCGGGACCCGGTTGATCGCGCCCACCGGCTCGCCATCGACCAGAATCACCCGCTTGTCGCCATTGGATACGGCAGGCAGGTATTGCTGCGCGATCAAGGGCTCGCGCGAGAAGCCGGTGAACATCTCGTGCAGCGAGGCAAGGTTGCGGTCAGAGGCATCCAGCCGGAACACCCCGGCGCCGCCGTTGCCGTAGAGCGGCTTCAGGATGATGTCGCCGTGCCGGGCCTTGAAGTCGCGGATATCGGCAAGGGTCCGGGCGATCATCGTCGGCGGGGTAAGATCGGGGAATTGCAGGACCAGCAGTTTCTCGGGATAGTTGCGCACCCAGAACGGGTTGTTGACTACCAGCGTCCGCGGCTGGATCAGGTCTAGCAGATGGGTGGTGGTGATGTAGCTCATGTCGAAGGGCGGGTCCTGCCGCAGCCAGACCACATCCAGCGCGGTCAGCGCGACACGCTGCTCCTCACCCAGTTGCGCATGTGCGCCGCGCTGGCGCTGCACCCGCAGCGGCCGCGCCCGGGCGACCACCTGCCCGTTGTCCCAGACCAGCTTGTCCGGCGTGTAGAACCACAACTCATGCCCGCGCGCCTGCGCCTCCTCGGCCAGCCGGAAGCTGCTGTCGGCATCGATATCGACCGCATCCACCGGGTCCATCTGAAAGGCAACGCGCAGTGACATGCATCCTCCTTGCCGACTCGGCATCACGGGGTCGGTTCACCCCGATAGATGACCCAGCCTTCAAGCCGATGCAATCGAACAACCGACAGACGAACTCAGGCGCAGAGCGCGTTCTCCAGTATCTCGATCCGACCCACACCATCCACAAGCGCCACATCGAAACGGGCGCTGCTGTTCAGCCCCTCGGGCAGACCGCCAAGATATTCGGCAGCCGCATCATGCAAACGGCGCATCTGGCGCCCGGTCAACCGTATCGCTGCCGCCGCGTGGGACCGGCTTTTCTTCACCTCGATGAAGACCGTGGTGCTCCCTTCGCGCGCCACGATATCGATCTCGCCACCCTGGCCGCGCCACCGATGCGCAACGATCTGCGCACCCCTTTCGGCATAGCGGCCCGCGACCTGCTGCTCTGCCGCGGCCCCGGCCAGCCATGACAGCTTGCCGCCAATCCTTCGTTCCATCGTTCGTCCTCCTGTCAATCCTTGTCGCCGCCACGCAGCTCCAGCGCCATCTGATAGGCCCGCCGCCGTGGGATACCCTGCGCCCGTGCCACCATCTCGGCGGCCTCGCGCAGGCTCATGCTGGCCATCGCCTCGGACAACGCGGCCGCAACCGCATCGGCATCGCCCGCCACGTCGCGCGCCCGGTCCAGCACCAGAACGATCTCGCCGCGCATCTCGCGCCCCGAGACCGCTTCCGCCAGCTCTGTCAGGCTTCCCCGGATCACTTCTTCATGCCTTTTGGTCAGTTCCCGGCACAGTGCCGCCGCACGGTCCCCGTCCAGAGCCTGCACCAATTCACCTAACAATTCCCGAATCCGCTTCGGTGATTCGTACAGCACCAGCGTTGCCGGGATCGCCGCGATTTCGGCCAGAAACCGTCTTCGGGCGGCTTTCTGGGCGGGCGGGAAGCCCAGAAAGCAGAACCGGTCGCTGGGCAGCCCGGCGACGGTCATCGCCGCCAGCACCGCCGAGGCGCCGGGCGCAGTGCTGACCCGATGACCGGCAGCGACGGCCTCCTGGACCAGCCGGTAGCCGGGATCGGCCACCAGTGGCGTGCCGGCCTCGGAGGCATAGGCCACGGCGCGGCCTTCCGCCAGCGCGGCCAGCAGCCGTGGGCGCATGCGGGCGCCGTTATGGTCGTGATAGGCCAGCAGCGGGCGGCCCTGCAGGGCGATGCCGTGAATATCCATCAGCCGGCGCAGGCTGCGGGTATCCTCGGCGGCCAGCACATCGGCGCCGGCAAGGATGTCGAGCGCGCGCAGCGTGATGTCGCGCGCCGCGCCGATCGGCGTCGCCAGCAGATAGAGACCGGGCTCGAGCGCCCGTGCCGGGGGTGCGTCGCCCCCGCTTTCCGGGCTCTGGTCCGCCCCCCCGGCTGCGGCGCCATCCTCATCAGGGCTCTGCGGCCGGGTTCGGCCCTGCCGGCGCGCGCGCCGGTCGGGCTCGCTGGCCTGCGCGGGTTGTCGCGCAGCGGACGTTCCGGTCATGGTTGCCTCCACTGGTCCGTTTACTTCATGCGTTGTGTTGCTTACTGTCCGCCCTGTCCGGGCGCGCCGCAACCCGGGATCGACCGCCGCTACCATGGAGTCGTCATGTCTTCCCGTTCTGCCTCCCCGACCCGCAGGCGCCTGTTGGCCGCGCTTCCTGCCGTTGCTGCCTCGGTGCTTCTTGCGGCATGCGATCCCGTCGGCTTTGCGCCCACACCGCCGCGGGTCGATGGCTCGGCGCCGGTGCAGGTAGCCTTGCTGGTGCCCGGCGGATCGGGCGATTCCGGCCGTCAGGTTCTGGCGACCAGCCTGGAAAACGCGGCCCGGATGGCGGTTTCCGATCTTGGCGGGGTGCAGATCGACCTGCGCGTCTACGAGACCGCGGGCAGCCCCGAGCGCGCCGCCGCCGCCGCCACGAGGGCGGTCGAGGAAGGCGCGCGGATCGTCCTTGGCCCGGTCTTTTCTGGCGAGGCCAGCGCGGTCGGTGCTGCCGTGGCGCCGCGCGGCGTCAATGTGCTGAGCTTTTCCAACAACACCGATATCGCCGGGGACAACGTTTTCGTGCTGGGCCACACCTTCGAGAACACGGCGCAGCGGCTGCTGGACTTCGCCGCGCGCGAGGGGCGTGGGCAGGTCATGGTGGTCTCCGAGAGCACCGATGAAGGCCGGGCGGCCGAGGCCGCGATCAACCGCGCCGCCGCAAGAAGCGGCAACGCCGCCATCGTCGCCACCGAACGCTATGCCTTTTCGCAGCAGGGCATCGTCGATGCGTTGCCGACCATTGCCTCCACCGCCCGCTCCTCGGGCGCGCAGACCATCCTGATGACCGCCAATTCGGCCGGCGCGCTGCCGATTCTGGCGCAGCTTCTGCCGGAAAACCGTGTCGGCCCGCCGCGGTTTCAGTTCATGGGGCTCACCCGCTGGGATCTGCCGCCGGCAACGCTGCAGCTGCGCGGCCTGCAGGATGGATGGTTCGCGCTGCCCGATCCCGCGGTCAGCGACCGTTTCCAGCAGCGATACGCCGCGGCCTATGGCGGCGACCCGCACCCGCTGGCGGGGCTGGCCTATGACGGGGTCGCGGCGATCGGGGCGCTGGTCGGCACCGGTCGGTCCGATCCGCTCTCGGCCGCCGCGCTGACCCAGGGCTCGGGTTTTGTCGGCGTCAACGGCGTGTTCCGGCTGCGCCGCGATGGCGGGATCGAGCGCGGCCTGGCGGTGGCGACCATCCGCGACAACGAAATGGTCATTCTCGATTCGGCGCCCAGAGCCTTTGTCGGCGCAGGATCCTGACGGGAGACGCCCTTCTTGCGCGCTGCTCTGCCTGTCGAGGCCCCGGAGAGCCTGCCGCGCGCCGGTTTCGCGCGGCCCCCGGCGCCCCGGGACCCGCTGATCTGCGAGCCGGAGCGGATCGTCGATCTGCGGTCGCTTGAAGCGCAGCTTGAGGCGGCGCTGGCCGCGCGTTCGGACGGGCGCGATGCGCGCTGTGCGGTTGTCGCCGTCCTGACCGGCGCGCTGAAGGCCGGCAACAAGGTGCTGCGCGCGGCTTTCGAAGGCGCGCCGCGCGATGCCCGCGCCTATGTGCGTGCCCAAACCTGGCTGACCGATGTGCTGGTCACCGCCGCGCTGAACCTGGCCATGACCCGGCTTCACCCGCGCCCCAATCCCACCAGCGGCGAGCGCATCGCCGTGATCGCCGTGGGCGGCTACGGCCGGGCCGAGATGGCGCCGCATTCGGATGTGGACCTGCTGTTCCTGACGCCCTGGAAGGTCACCGGCTGGACCGAAAGCGTGATCGAAAGCACGCTCTACATCCTGTGGGACATGAAGCTGAAGGTGGGCCATGCCAGCCGCACAATAGACGACTGCCTGCGCCTGGGGCGCGAGGATTACACCATCCGCACCGCGCTGCTGGAACACCGCTTTCTGACCGGCGACGCAGGCCTGGCCGAGGATCTGACCCGCCGCCTGCGCAGCGATCTGTTCCGCTCCACCGCCAGCGATTTCGTCGAGGCCAAGCTGGCCGAGCGCACCGCCCGTCACACCAAGCAGGGCGGCCAGCGCTACATGCTGGAGCCCAATGTGAAGGAGGGCAAGGGGGGGCTGCGCGACCTGCAGACGCTCTACTGGATCGCAAAATATGTCCATGAGGTCGATCAGGCCGCCGAACTGGTTGGGCTGGGCTTCTTCACCGCCGAGGAATACCAGAGCTTCCGCGCCGCCGAGACCTTCCTATGGGCCGTGCGCTGCCATCTGCACCACATCACCGGCCGCGCCACCGACCAGCTGACCTTCGATCTGCAGCCGGAAGTGGCCGAGCGGCTGGGCTATGCCGATCACGGCGGCCAGCGCGCGGTCGAGCATTTCATGCAGGCCTATTTCCGCCATGCGACGCGGGTTGGCGAACTGACACGCGTCTTCCTGGTGGCGCTGGAGGTGCGGCATGTGAAGCGCGCGCCTGATCTGCTGGGCCTGTTTCGCCGCCGCCGCAAGCTGAAGCCGGGTTACAGGGTGGATCTGAACCGCCTGAACATCGAGGATCCGGCGGCGTTCCTGGCTGATCCGCTGAACCTGCTGCGGATTTTCGAGGAGGCGTTGCGCACCGGCCTGCTGCTGCACCCCGACGCCATGCGCCTGATCGCCGGCAATCTGCATCTGATTGACGGCAGCCTGCGCGAGGACCCCGAGGCGGTGCGCATCTTCCTGGATCTGCTGCTGAAACACGGCAACCCGGAGCGCGCGCTCAGGCGGATGAACGAGCTTGGCGCGCTGGCGGCCTTCGTCCCTGAATTCGAGCCCATCGTGGCGATGATGCAGTTCAACGTCTATCACCACTACACGGTGGACGAACACATCATCCAGTGCATCAGCACGCTCGCGCAGATCGAGCGGGGGGAACTGGTCGAGGAACTGCCCATCGCCTCGCGCATCCTGAAGGAGGGGGTCAACCGCAAGGTGCTCTATGTGGCGCTCTTCCTGCACGATATCGGCAAGGGGCGGCCAGAGGATCATTCGGTGCTGGGCGCGCAGATCGCCCGCAAGGTGGCGCCACGGCTGCGGCTGAATGCGGAAGAGGCCGAGACGGTGGAATGGCTGGTGCGCCATCACCTGCTGATGTCGGACACGGCGCAGAAACGCGATATCGGCGACCCGCGCACGGTGCGCGACTTCGCCCGCGCGGTGCGGTCGAAGAAACGGCTGGACCTGCTGACGGTGCTGACGGTCTGCGACATTCGCGGCGTGGGGCCCGGGACCTGGAACAACTGGAAGGCAATGCTGCTGCGCCAGCTATACCGCGAAACCGCCGATGCGCTGGAAAACGGGATGGAGGCGCTCAGCCGGTCGAAGCGCGAAAGCGAGGCCAAGCGCGCCTTGCGCGAGGCCTTGTCAGACTGGCCCCGCGCCGACCTGCGCACTGAGACCGGGCGCCATTACGGCCCCTACTGGCAGGGGCTTTCCACCCCCACCCATGCTGCCTTTGCGCGCCTGCTGCGCGGCATCGGCGATGACGAGATCCGCATCGACCTGCACCCGGACGAGGCCCGCGACGCCACCCGGGCCTGTTTCGCCCTGGCCGACCATCCCGGTATCTTTGCCAGGCTGGCGGGCGCGCTGGCGCTGGTGGGGGCGAATATCGTCGATGCGCGCACCTATACCTCGCGCGACGGTTTCGCCACCGCCGTCTTCTGGATCCAGGATGCCGAGGGGCACCCCTATGAGACCGCGCGCCTGCCGAAGCTGCGCAAGATGATCGAGCGCACCTTCGCGGGCGAGGTGGTGGCGTCCGAGGCGCTGAAGGAGCGCGACAAGGTCCGCAAGCGCGAGCGGCGTTTCCAAGTGTCGACCACGATCACTTTCGACAACGATGGCTCGGACATCTACACGATCATCGAGGTCGACACGCGTGACCGGCCGGGGTTGCTGCATGATCTGGCCCGCACGCTCGCCGAGGCGAATATCTCGATCGCCAGCGCGGTGATCGCTACCTATGGCGTGCAGGTGGTCGATACCTTTTATGTCAAGGACATGTTCGGACTGAAGCTGCACGCCAAATCGCGCCAGGAGGCGCTGGAGAAGAAGCTGCGCCGAGCCATCGAGGAAGGCGCGCAGCGGGCGGCGGGGCCGGGGTGACGCGCTTGATCGGCCGTGGTAATGGCTGCGACCGGCGGGAGGGGGGCGTTGCCCCCCGCCGGCTGGCGCCGACTCCCCCCAGCGTATTTTCGGCAAGATGAACAGGCGGGCCTTTCCCCGATGACCCCGATCCGGCTGATGCGCAGTTTCGCCACCGTGGGGGGCTGGACGCTGGCCAGCCGCATCCTGGGCTTCGTGCGCGACGTGCTGATGGCCAAGTATCTGGGCGCAGGCGCGGTGGCGGATGCCTTCTTCGTGGCCTTTTCACTGCCCAACATGTTCCGCCGCTTCTTTGCCGAAGGCGCTTTCAACGCCGCTTTCGTGCCGCTGTTCACCAAGAAGCTGGCGGGCTCGCAGGCCGAGGCCGAGGATTTCGCCCGCGATGCCTACTGGTTCATGGCATCGCTGCTGATTGTCTTTTCGGTCGTGGCGATGGCGGCGATGCCGCTTCTGGTCTTTGCGATGGCGGCGGGCTTCGCCGGGGGCGAGCGGTTCGACATGGCGGTGATCTTCGGCCGCATCGCCTTTCCCTATATCCTGTTCATCTCGCTCACCGCGCTGATTTCGGGCATGCTGAACGCCACCGGCCGGTTCTGGGCCGCTGCCGCCGCGCCGGTGCTGCTGAACGCGGCCTTCATCGGCGCACTGCTTCTGGGCGCCGCGATGGGCTGGCCGATGGGGCTGGTGCTGGCCTGGGCGGTGCCGGTGGGGGGGGTGGCGCAACTGGTCGTGGTCTGGCTGGCGGTGCGGCGCGCGGGCTTCCGGCTGCGGTTCCGCCGGCCGCGGCTGACGCCGGAGCTGAAGCGGCTCTTCATCATCGCCGGCCCTGCGATCCTGGCCGGGGGCGTGGTGCAGATCAACCTGATCGTCGGCCGGCAGGTGGCGAGCTTTACCGAGAACGCGATCTCCTGGCTCTCCTATGCCGACCGGTTGTATCAGTTGCCGCTGGGGGTGGTGGGGATCGCCGTGGGGGTGGTGCTGCTGCCGGAACTGGCGCGCCGGTTGCGGCTTGGCGAGGAGGCCGGCGCGCGCGATGCCTTTAGCCGCGGGATGGAATTCTCCCTTGCGCTGACGTTGCCTGCCGCTGTGGCGCTGGTCGTGGTGGCCGAGCCGATCATCCATGTGTTGTTCGAACGCGGCGCCTTCACGGCCGAGGATACGGTGAACACTGCGCTGGCGCTGGCGGTTTACGGGCTGGGCCTGCCGGCCTTTGTGCTGCACAAGGTGCTGCAGCCGCTCTATTTCGCACGCGAGGACACACGCAGCCCGTTCCGCTATGCGCTGGTGTCGATGGTGGTGAATGCCGTCCTCGCCGTGGGGCTGATGCCCTTCATCGGCTTCATTGCCGCCGCCTGGGGCACCACCATCGCTGCCTGGGCGATGGTCTGGCAGCTCTGGCGTGGATCCCGGCCGATGGGCGCGGCCGCGCGGCCCGATGCCCGCATGCGCGACCGGTTCTGGCGGATGGTGCTGGCCTCTGCGGCGATGGGCCTGTGCCTGTGGCTGGGCGCGCAGGCGCTGGCGCCGATGCTGGAAGGGCCGGGCCGGGTGCTGGGCCTTCTGGCGCTGGTGGCGCTGGGCGGGGTCAGCTACTTCGGGTTGGGCACGTTGATCGGCGCCTTCCGCCTGACGGATTTCCGCGCCGCCATGCGCCGGGGCGGCAAGACGCCGGATGCGTGAGGCGGCTCAGCCCGCCCCGCCCAGCGCCATGAAGACCAGGAACAGCACCGCCGAGAGCGTGGCCGCCGCCGGCACTGTGATTACCCAGGCCGCCAGAATGGTCATGATATGCACGCGCCGCACCACCTTGCGCCGGGTCCGTTCTTCCACCGGCAGGGCATCCAGGCTGCGGTTCTCGCGCAAGATCCGTTCGTGATACCATTCGCGGAAGAATCCCACGCCAAAAACACCGCCGATGGCGATATGGGTGGTGCTGACCGGCAGGCCCAGCCAGGAGGCGATGATCACCACCACCGCCGCCGCCAGCGCCACGCAATAGGCGCGCATGGCGTTCAGCCGGGTGATTTCCGACCCCACCAGATGAATGAGCTTCGGCCCGAACAGGATCAGCCCGAAGGACAGGCCCAGCGCGCCGATCACCATCACCCAAAGCGGGATGGTCACGGCATCGGCCGCCGCCCCCTCCTGGACGGCATGGACGATGGCGGCCAGCGGACCCACCGCGTTGGCCACGTCATTGGCCCCATGCGCGAAGGACAGCAAAGCAGCGGAAAACACCAGCGGGATGGCGAACAGCACCTTCAGAGACTTGTTGCGGTTCTCCAGCCCGCGCGCCTGGCGCCGGATCACCGGTCGCATCAGAGCCGCCAGCGGCACGCCCACGGCAATGCCGATCAGCACCGATTCGCCCAGGGAGAAGCTGACCAGCCGCGACAGGCCCTTCAGCGCCATGTAGCAGGCGAAAACCCCGCCCATCACCCCGATCAGCACCGGCACCCAGACCCGGGCGGCGGCAATCTTGTCCGGCCGGTAGATGATGCGGTTGTGGATCACGGCCAGAAAGACGGCGGCGATCACCCCGCCCATCACCGGCGAGATCACCCAGCTGGCCGCGATCCGCCCCATCATCGGCCAGTTGACGGCGGCAAAGCCCGCCGCGGCAATGCCGGCCCCCATCACCCCGCCGACGATGGAATGGGTGGTCGATACCGGCGCGCCGATCCAGGTGGCCAGGTTGATCCACAGCGCGCCGGCCAGCAGTGCCGCCATCATCGCCCAGATGAATATGCGCGGCGCGGCCACCGATTCCGGTGCGATGATCCCGCGTGACACCGTGCCCACCACATCGCCCCCGGCCAGCAGCGCGCCCGCTGTTTCGCAGATCGCCGCCACCACCAGCGCGCCACCCAGGGTGATCGCCTTGGCGCCGACGGCGGGGCCCATGTTGTTGGCGACATCATTGGCACCGATGTTCAGCGCCATGTAGCCGCCGATCACGGCTGCCACCACCACGATCAGGGCGCCGGGCTGCGCCCCGATCAGCGCAATCGCCGCCAGCCCCACGATGGCCAGAAAGGCCAGTGCAATGCCGGGGCCGACCAGCGGGCGGGCGGTGAACAGCAGCGCCTGTTCCATCAGGCTGATGCGGCCAAGGTCCTTGTCCAGCGTCTTGATGGCTCGGGCGTTGGGTTCCGGTTGGGTGACCATGGCTGTCGTATCGTCGCGCCGCAGGGCGCGCCCCTTGTCATGAAAACGTCACGAATCGACTATCGGGATTTTTTCGCCCCCACAATGCGCCAGCGCAAACTATCCAGGCCACCGCGCGCAGCCGGGGTTGAAGCCCGCTGCGGCTCTGCTAACAGACCGATGAGCAAGGGAAAGCGGGGGCAGATGGGCGAGCATATCCTGATGGTCGGCGCGGGCCTTTCCGGCGCCGTGGCGGGCCGCGCGCTGGCCGAGGCCGGGTATCGCGTCACCGTGGCCGATGCGCGCCCCCATGTCGCCGGCAACTGCCACACCGAGCGCTGCCCGGAAACCGGCGTGATGGTGCATGTCTACGGCCCCCACATCTTTCACACCGACGATGCCGAGGTCTGGGACTATGTGAACCGGTTCGAGACCTTCATGCCCTATCGCCATCAGGTGCGCACCACGGTCGGCGGGCGGGTCCATGCGATGCCGATCAACCTGCTGACCATCAACCAGTTCTTCGGCCGCGCCATGCGCCCGCAAGAGGCCCGCGCCTTCATCGCCGATCAGGCCGAAGCCGGGCCGGAAGACCCCCGCAACTTCGAGGAACAGGCGCTGCGGTTGATGGGCCGCGCCCTCTATGAGGCGTTTTTCCGCGGCTACACGGAAAAGCAATGGGGCTGCGCGGCAACCGACCTGCCGGCAGCGATCCTGAGCCGGCTGCCGATGCGCTTCAACTATGACGACAACTACTTCTTCCACCGTTTCCAGGGCATGCCGAACGGCGGCTACACGGCAATGGTGGAACGCATCCTGGATCACCCCGATATCGCGCTGGACCTTGGCCGCACCGTCACCCCGGCCGAGGCCGGCGCCCATGACCATGTGTTCTGGTCCGGCCCGCTGGATGCCTGGTTCGGCCATGATGCCGGACGGCTGGGCTATCGCACGCTGGATTTCGAGCGTTTCACGGCGACCGGCGACTGGCAGGGCTGCGCGGTGATGAACTGGCCCGATGCCGATGTGCCCCATACCCGCATCACCGAGCACAAGCATTTCGCCCCCTGGGAAACCCACACCGAAAGCGTGCTCTACCGCGAATACTCCCGCGCCTGCGGGCCTGATGACATCCCCTATTACCCGATCCGCCTGGCGCAGGAAAAGGCGCTGCTGGCCGAATACGTCGCCCGCGCCCGGGCCGAGGCCGGCGTCACCTTCATGGGCCGGCTGGGCACCTATCGCTACCTCGACATGGATGTCACCATCCGCGAGGCGCTGGACACCGCGCGCGCCTTCCTTGCCGCCCGGGCGCAGGGCAGCGCGATGCCCGCCTTTACCGTCAATCCGCTCTGACCCGCGCCGGTGCCGTGCCGCGCGGTTTCGGTTGCTCTCGCGCGCCCCGCGGCTTACCTCTTGCAGCGACCCGCGCGCCCGCCGCGCCCCTGTTCGCCATCCCCGGAGGCTTCATGCTCTCGCTCCTGCAGATCGTC
>SKNG01000279.1 GCA_007120685.1 Paracoccaceae bacterium
CGTCGCCGACATGGCCCACGATGGGCCCGGGGATGCCGGCGGCGGCGATCTCGGCCGCCGTCTCCTCCACCGCCTCGGCCAGGCGCGAGATCGGCACGCAGATATCGGTGGTGACGGGCGAGCAGCCCGGATTGGCGGCCAGCATCGAGCGGTAGGCATTGTGCCGCATCGCCCAAAGCGCGGTGCGCTCCTCGGGCTTCACCGCCCAGCGGAAGCCTTTGGCGCCGAAATCGGCGGCGATCTCGCCGAAACGTTCGGCCTGTTCGGCCACCCCGGCCTCGGACCCGTGGAACTCCACCATCAGATGCGGCGCATCCGCCCAGCCCGCGCCGGCATGGGCGTTAAACGCCGCGGCCGAAGCCTGATCGACGAATTCGATCCGCGCCATCGGGATACCGGACTGGATGGTGGCGATCACGGCATTCACCGCGCCCTCCATATCGCCAAAGGCACAAACGGCGGATGACACCGCCTCAGGCTGGCCATGCAGCTTCAGCGTCAGTTCGGTGATCAGCCCCAGCGTGCCCTCGGAACCGACAAACAGGCTGGTCAGGTCATAGCCCGTGGATGACTTCGGCGCCCGCGTGCCGGTGCGGATGATCCGCCCGTCGGCCAGCACCACCTCCAGCCCCAGCACATTGCTGCGCATCGTGCCATAGCGCACGGCGGTCGTCCCCGAAGCCCGGGTCGAGGCCATGCCGCCCAGCGAGGCATTGGCGCCGGGATCGACCGGAAAGAACAGCCCCGTGGCGCGCAGTTCCGTATTCAGCGCCTCGCGCGTCACCCCTGGCTGGACCACGGTGATCATGTCCTCGGGCAGCACCTCGATCACCCGCGCCATGCGCTGGAAATCCACGCAAACCCCGCCGCGCACGGCCAGCGCATGCCCCTCCAGCGAGGTGCCCGCCCCCCAGCCGATCACCGGCAACCCGGCCGCGGCGCAAATCCGCACGATCTCGGCCACCTCGGCCGTGGTCTCGGGGTAAACCACCACATCGGGCGGCATCGGCGCGAAATGCCCCTCATCGCGCCCGTGCAGGTCGCGGTCGGATTGCGAACGGCTGAACCGCGCGCCCAGCAACGCCTCCAGCGCCGCAAACCCCTCGTCCCGGCTCATCGTGCTTCGATCCAGCATCGCCCTGCCCTTTCCTGAATTCCGCGCGGCCCTGTCATCTTGCCCCAAATACTCCGGGGGGTGAATGGCCGCAGGCCAAAGGGGGGCAGCGCCCCCTTCCCTGCCCCATCAATAGCCCGAACGCCCCCGGCTTCGCAACGCCCACCCCCTCTGGCCCCACCCGTTGCCCTGCCGTAAGAAGGGCCCGCCACATCCGGATCCAGACATGCCCCCCGATACACTGCCCGATCTCGCCACCCGCATCCGCCAGCGCATCGACAGCCGCACCAAGCCGCAGGGTGCGCTGGGCCGGATCGAGGCGCTGGGCGCGCAGATCGCTGAACTGCAGGGCACCGAACGCCCGGTGATGGACCGCTGCACGCTGATCCTGATCGCCGCCGATCACGGCATCGCGCGCGAGGGCGTCTCGGCCTATCCGCAGGCTGTCACCGGGCAGATGCTGGCCAATTTCCTGGCCGGCGGCGCGGCGGCGACGGTCTTCGCGGCGCAGGCGGGCGTGGCGGTGCAGGTAGTCGATGCCGGCGTCCTGACCCCGCCCGCGCCGCACCCGGCCCTGATCGACCGCCGCCTGGGCCCGGGCACCGACAGCTTCCTGCACGGGCCGGCGATGACCCCGGCGCAGGCGCAGGCCGCGCTGGACCATGGCGCGGCGCTGGCCGGGGCGGCACCGGGTCAGGCGCTGGCGCTGGGCGAGATGGGCATCGGCAATACCGCCAGTGCCGCGATGCTGGCGCATCGCCTGACCGGCCTGCCGCTTGACCGGCTGGTCGGGCGCGGCACCGGGCTGGACGACGCGGGCCTCGCGCATAAACGCGCCGTGCTGGAACGCGCCGCCGCGCGCCTGCCGGGGCGGCCGAGTGCCAGCCAGGCGATGGCCGAATACGGCGGGTTCGAGATCGTGATGATGGCCGGCGCGATGATCGGCGCGGGCCGGGCGCGCCGCGCGGTGCTGGTCGACGGGTTCATCGCCAGTGCCGCCGCCACGCTGGCCCTGGCGCTGGCGCCGGATATCCGCCCGGCGTTGGTCTTCGCCCATCGCTCGGCCGAGGCCGGGCATGGCGCGCTCCTGACCCATCTGGGCGCCGAGCCGCTGCTGGACCTTGGCATGCGGCTGGGCGAGGGCACCGGCGCGCTGCTGGCATGGCCGATCCTGCGCGCCGCCGGTGGCATGATGCGCGACATGGCAGGCTTCGACGATGCCGGCGTCAGCGGCCCCGCCGCGCAACCCGCACCATGAGCCGGCTGGCCGAGGAACGCGCGGTCTTCCTGCTGGCGGTTCAGTTCCTGACCCGACTGCCGGTGCGCGACCCGGGCCTTTACACCGAGGCCCGCATGGCGCTGATCCCGCGCTACTTTTCCGCCGTAGGGGTGCTGACCGGGGGGCTGATGGCGGCGGTCTGGTGGCTGGCAGGGCTGACCCTGCCGCCGGTGCTGGCGGCGATCCTGGCGGTGGCTTTCGGGCTCTTGCTGACCGGGGCTTTCCATGAGGACGGTTTCGCCGATGCCTGCGACGGGCTGGGCGGCGGGGTGACGCGGGCGCGGGTGCTGGAGATCATGCGCGATTCGCGGCTGGGCACCTATGGCGCGGCCGGGCTGGGGC
>SKNG01000281.1 GCA_007120685.1 Paracoccaceae bacterium
AGATGCCGATCCCGTCCGCCTCAAGCGTGGTCGCCAGGTCCCGCACCAGATGCCGGCCATGGGCATGCACCAGCGGCCCTTGCGGCCGGTGCCGGCGCAACCAGTCGATCAGCCGGCGCGCATCGCCGCCCGCTTCCTGCGCGCGAAACCCGGCGGCGCGGGCCGCGCGCGCCGTGCCCGGGCCGACACAATAGGCCGGCAGGCCGGCAATCCCGGGCACATCGGCCAGCATCGGGACAGCATTGGCCGAGGTCAGCACCAGCCCCCTGGCGCCGTCGAAAGCGCGCGGATCGAAGGGCAGGGGGGCGATCTCGCTCAATGGCGCGATGCGGGTCTCATGCGGCGGGCAGGCCGCGCGCGCTTCGGCGGCAAAACGCTCCGATTGCGGGCGCGGCCGGGTCAGAAGCAGGACGGGCGGCATGGGGTCAGGGGGCACGGCTGGGTGGTCGCTCGGCGGGTGTCCGGTTTCCCGGCAGCATAGGCCGGCAGCGGGGGCCGCCGCAACCGGCGACGGCCGGGCCCTTGCCCGGGCCTGAGCCCGCTTGCATCTGCCGGCCATCCTCGGCATGACAGGCCGCGAGCCACAACCGGAAATCCGCGATGCCCCTTTTCGCCCTGATCTGCACCGACCGGCCCGGCCAGCAGGCGCTGCGGCTGGAAAACCGCGCCGCCCACCGTGCGTGGCTGATGGCGGCGGAGTGCGTGGTCCATGCCGGCCCGTTTCTGGACGACGCCGGGGCGATGACCGGCTCGCTCCTGGTGATCGACCAGCCGGACCGGGCGGCGGCGGCGGAATGGGCGGCCGAGGATCCCTATGCGCGGGCCGGGCTTTTCGCCGATATCCGCATCGAGCGCTGGCAGAAGGTGATCGGCTGATGGCCTATTGGCTGATGAAATCGGAACCCTTCAAGTTCAGCTGGGACGACCTGGTGGCGAAGGGCGAGGCGGGCGAGGAATGGGACGGCGTGCGCAATTATCAGGCGCGCAACAACATGCGCGCGATGGCGCTGGGCGACCGGGTGTTCTTCTACCATTCCAACGAGGGGCTGGCGATCGTCGGTATCGCCGAGGTCTGCGCGCTGGCCCACCCCGACAGCACCACCGATGACCCGCGCTGGGAATGCGTGGATATCCGCGCCATCTGCCCGATGCCCCGCCCGGTGACGCTGAAAGAGGTGAAGGCCACGCCGGAACTGGCGGAAATGGCACTGGTCACCTCGATGCGCCTGTCGGTGCAACCGGTGACCGAGGCAGAGTGGCAACTCATCTGCCGTATGGGTGGCATGACGAACGGCGCCTGAACCCGGCCGATTTGCGCCGCGCGGCCCTCTGCTCCTTCATCTTGCCTGAAATACTCGCGGGGTTCCGAGCGCCCGGAAATCGCGCCAGTGGCGCGATTTCAGCGAAGGAACGGGCGGAGCCCAATGATACCGGCGCAGCCGAAGAGGGGCGGCAGCCCCTTCCCGGCGCCCCGCGAGAGTCCCTCAATACCGGTAATGCTCGGGCTTGAACGGCCCTTCCGTGGTGACGCCGATGTAGTCGGCCTGCTCGTTGCTCAGCTCCGTCAGCTTCACGCCGATCCGGCCCAGATGCAGCCGCGCGACCTTTTCGTCCAGATGCTTCGGCAGCACGTAGACCTTGTTGTCATAGGCATCGCCGCGCGTCCAAAGCTCGATCTGCGCCAGCACCTGGTTGGTAAAGCTCGCCGACATCACGAAGCTGGGGTGCCCGGTGGCATTGCCCAGGTTCAGCAGGCGCCCCTCCGACAGCAGGATGATCCGGTTGCCCGAAGGCATCTCGATCATGTCCACCTGATCCTTGATATTGGTCCATTTGTGGTTCTTCAGCGCCGCGACCTGAATCTCGTTGTCGAAATGGCCGATATTGCCGACGATCGCCATGTCCTTCATCGCGCGCATATGCTCAATGCGGATGACGTCCTTGTTGCCAGTGGTGGTGACAAAGATGTCGGCACTGGCGACCACGTCTTCCAGCGTCGTCACCTCGAACCCGTCCATCGCGGCCTGCAGCGCGCAGATCGGGTCGATCTCGGTGACCTTCACTCGCGCGCCAGCGCCGCGCAGGCTGGCGGCCGAGCCCTTGCCGACATCGCCATAGCCGCAGACCACGGCCACCTTGCCGGCCATCATCGTGTCGGTGGCCCGGCGAATGCCGTCGACGAGGCTTTCCTTGCACCCATACTTGTTGTCGAACTTGGACTTTGTGACGCTGTCATTGACGTTGATCGCCGGGAAGGGCAGGTGGCCCTTCTCCATCATCTGATAAAGCCGATGCACGCCGGTGGTGGTCTCCTCGGTCACGCCGCGGATGGCGTGGCGCTGCTTCACGAACCAGCCCGGGGTCTCGGCCATACGCTTGCGGATCTGGGCAAAAAGCGCCTCTTCCTCCTCGGAGGTCGGCACGGCGATCAGATCTTCCTCGCCTTCCTCGACGCGCGCGCCCATGAGCACGTAAAGCGTGGCATCGCCACCGTCATCCAGGATCATGTTCGCCGGCCCACCCTCGAAGTGGAAAATCCTGTCGGCGTAATCCCAGTATTCGGCCAGCGTCTCGCCCTTCACGGCAAAGACCGGGGTGCCGCCCGCGGCGATGGCGGCGGCGGCGTGGTCCTGGGTGGAGAAGATGTTGCAACTGGCCCAGCGCACCTCGGCGCCCAGCGCCACCAGGGTCTCGATCAGCACGGCGGTCTGGATGGTCAT
>SKNG01000463.1 GCA_007120685.1 Paracoccaceae bacterium
TTCTCGATCTGCGCCAGCAGCGGCGCGGCCGCGACGATGGCGCCGACGCGATGCCCGGTCAGCCGGTACGCTTTTGAAAAGGAATAAAGATGAACCAGAACCTCGTCCCAGCCGGGCCGCGCGAACAGACCGTGCGGCGGGCCATCCTGGCTATGGAAGTCGCGATAGGTCTCGTCCAGGATCAGCGCCAGCCCGTGGCGCGCGGCCAGATCGGCGAAGGCCTCCAGCAGCGCCGGCGGGTATTCGACCCCGGCGGGGTTGTTGGGGCTGACCAGCACAATGGCCCGGCTGCGCGGTCCGATCAGCCGGGCGGCATCTTCCGGGTCCGGCAGCATGTCCGGCCCACAGGGCAGCGGGCGCGCGTCGATCCGCTGCAGGGTCATCCACATGGCATGGTTGAAATACCAGGGCACCGGGATGATGACCTGATCGCCCGGCCCCGCCAGCGCCGCCAGCGCCGCGCAGAAGGCCTGGTTGCAGCCGGCGGTGATGGCCACCTGATCGGCGCCAACCGTGCCGCCGTAAAGCGCGGCGGTGCGCTTGGCGAGTGCGGCGCGCAACTGTGGGATGCCGAGGACGGGGGCGTAGAGGTGCAGCGCCGGATCCTCTTCCACCGCCCGAGCCATGGCCGCGCGCAGGGGCCGGGGCGGCGGGTCCACAGGCGCGGCCTGGCTCAGGTTCAGCAGGGGGCGGTCCGGGGGCAACGGGGTTTCCGCCAGCCAGCGGCGAGCTTCCATCACCGGGGGGGCGAAGGTGGCGGCGGTGGCGGGGGTGACGGGCAGCGGCATAGAGGCAGGTCCGGACAGCGGCGGTTTGCGCGCAGCATGGCGCAAGGGGTGGGGGAAGGGAAGGGCGTCACTCCGGTCTGTCCGATAGTCGATGGCACCGCTTCGCCCAGCCGTTGAAACTGCTCGCCTGGCGCCTTAAGGCATTCGCACCAGAAAGCAACGTCACCCGCTGGAAAACGGGCTTTGGAAAGCCCGTGCTTACGCGCCTTCGAAGGCGCGTTGCCCGGCACTCGCCGAAGCGATCCAGATGAAAACTCTTGCACGACGCACCCCATGACCCCGGACGCCCGCGCCGCCGCAGCCATTGCCATCCTTGACCGCTGGCTGGCGGGCGAACCGGCCGAGGCCGCGCTGACCCGCTGGGCGCGCGCCAGCCGCTATGCCGGATCCGGCGACCGCGAGGCGGTGCGCGATCTGGTCTATGACGCCATCCGCAAGCGCCGCTCGGCTGCAGCCCTGGGCGGGGCGGACGATACCGCCACGGGCCGCATGCTGATCCAGGGATGCCTGCGTGACGCCGGCGCGGGTCCGCCCGGCTGGGATGGCACGCGCCATGCCCCCGGGCCCCTGACCGATGCCGAACGCGCGCTGTTTGCCGCCCCGCTGCCGGATCTGCCGCGCGCCGTTCGGCTGGACTGCCCTGACTGGCTGCTGCCCCGCTTCGACCACGCGTTGGGCGCCGATACCGATGCCGTGCTTACCCGCATGCGCCAGCGCGCGCCGGTCTTTCTGCGCGCCCATGCCGGGCGCACCGATCCGGCCGCGCTGGCCCGCCTGCTGGCTGGCGAAGGTATAGAGACCAGCCCCCATCCGCTGGCTTCCATGGCCCTGCAGGTCACCGGCGGCGCGCGGCGCCTGCGCGGCTCGGCGGGTTTTGCGCAGGGCTTGTTCGAAATGCAGGACGCCGCCTCGCAGGCCGTGGCCGAGCGGTTTGCGGCCGTGCTGACGCCTGGCACGCGGGTGCTGGATTTCTGCGCCGGCGGCGGTGGCAAGGCCCTGGCGCTGGCCGCGCGGGGGCTGGCGGTCAGCGCCCATGACGCCGATCCCCGCCGCATGCGCGACCTGCCAGCCCGTGCCGCCCGCGCCGGTCAAGCCATCGCGCTGCTGGACGACCCGGCCGAAGGCGCGCCCTGGCCGGCGATTCTGGCCGATGCGCCCTGTTCGGGCTCTGGCAGCTGGCGCCGCGCGCCCGAGGCGAAATGGACCCTGACGCCCGCCGCCCTGGATCGGCTGACGGCGGTGCAGGACGCCATCCTGCGCAGGGCGGCCGCGCTGACGGCTGCGGGCGGCACGCTGGGCTATGCCACCTGTTCGCTGCTGCGCGAGGAGAACGAGGAGCGCATCGAGGCCGCGCTTGCCGCGCTGCCCGGCTGGTTCTGCACGCAGGTTCTGCGGCTGACACCGCTGGACGGGGGCGACGGGTTCTTTCTGGTGCTGCTCCGGGCGCCGCGATAACCGCGCATCCTTCGGCTTTGCGCCTTATTGGCGAAAAAGCTTGAGTAATTACAACCTTTGAGCGAAAATCCGTCGCGCAAGGGTTGTGCGTGTTAAGACAGTATTAATCAGAAGGTGAAAAAACCTGAAACGAGGCGTGTGGGTGCAACGGCGCTGTCAGCAGCTTCGGGGTGATGGGTAGCCCTGCGTTCAGACGGGCCGGGAAGAGGACGGAGACAGGACCGACGACGTGTATCAACCGAGAACCCTCGATCCAGGCCGCCCCGCTGACACCAGCGCCAACACCGACCAGCCGCAGCATGGCGGACAACGCACGGTATGCGCTCGCCCGGCAACGACAACCCCAGCGTCATCCCCGGCCACAGATTCCGCCCCGGATCAGGCGGACGCGTTGCTGCAGACGCCGCTTTGCGGCGCGTCTGAAAGCGCGTCCGATCCCGGCGTCGGTATCGCGTCCGCTACCGCCCTCCGGCGCGGCCGCAACCGGTTGATGCTTCTGCCGCTCCTGCCGGCCGGGCTGTGCCTTCTGGCGGTGGCGGCGCTGCCGGCCGATGCCCTGCTGGCCCGCGTGCTGCTGACCGGGATCGCCAGCGCACTGGCGATGATGACGCTGGTGCTGCATCTGCACCGGCACCGCAACAGGCGGCGGCTGGATGCCCTTGCCCGCCACCTGGCCGCCGCCCATGCCGGCGACCCGGATGTGATGATCCTCACCGACCGCGCCGGGCAGCCGCTGGCCGGCAATACCACGCATGCTGGCGCCACGCCGAACCCTGCCGATCTGATCGCCCGGCACTGCGCCGAGCCTGGCCGCCTGATCGCCACCATGCGCGCCGAAGCGTTGGCGCAAGGCCACGCCCGGCGCCGCTTCGCGCGGCCGTCCGGCACGCTTCGGCTTGTCGTCCACACCGCCCCGTTGCGTGCCGGAGGCGATGTGGCCGCAGGGTCGCTTCTGATCTGGCGGCTCTCAACCGAGGCGGTGCCTCAGGCGCGGCCGATGGGCGCGCTGGGATTGCCGCTTCTCTCCATCGGGGCGGATGGCAGGCCGATCCATGCCAATCGGGCGCTGCGCGCGCTCTGCGGCGTTTCCGGCGACGAGGCCGAGCCGCCAGCTTTATCCGACATCGACGTGCTGCAGGTGCTGGCGCGGCGCCTGGCCGAACCGGACTCCGAGGGCGAGGGCGCCGGCCCCTTGCCGGTGGAACTGGACGGCGGCACGTTCCTGGCGCATCCGGTGCCGGCCGAGGACGGGCAGATCGACCTGTTGCTGCTGCCGGCGCCGGCCGCCTTGCCGGAACCGGCTGCCGCGCCCGCCCTGGCGCCGCCGGCTGGCCTGACACCCTTTCCGGATTTCGAGGATATTCCTGTGGCGCTGATGCTGATCGGCGCCGACGGCCGGATCCGGCGCAGCAACCGTCTGGCGCGTGCGCTGCTGGATATGGAGCCGGGCAGCGCGGCTTTTTTTTCGGAACTGGTAGAGGGGCTGGGCCGGCCGGTGGCTGACTGGCTGGCCGATGCCCGCGCCGGCCGCGCCCTGAACCGGCCCGAAGTGCTGCGCGCCATCCATCCCGCGCAGGAGACCTTCGTGCAGATCATCCTGCGCCGCGCCTCGGCGGCGGGGGCGGATCTGTTCGCCGTGATCAGCGACGCAACCGAGATGAAATCGCTGGAGGCGCGTTTCGTCCAAAGCCAGAAGATGCAGGCGATCGGCCAGCTCGCCGGTGGAGTTGCGCATGATTTCAACAATCTTCTGACTGCAATCTCAGGGCATTGCGACCTGTTGTTGATGAACCGGGATTACTATGACCCGGAATATGACGACCTGATGCAGATCCACCAGAACGCCAACCGTGCGGCGGCCCTGGTCCGCCAGCTTTTGGCCTTTTCGCGCAAGCAGACGATGAAACCGGAGATGCTGCCACTGGAAAGCCTGCTTGAGGATCTGGCGCATCTGCTGACCCGGCTGGTGGGCGAGCGCATCTCGCTGAGCCTGGTACATGACCGCCGGCTGGGGCCTATCTGGGCCGACCGGCGGCAGATGGAGCAGGTGATCCTGAACCTGGTGGTGAACGCGCGCGATGCGATGCCGATGGGGGGCGAGATCCGCATCGAGACCCGGGCGCTGACCCTGGCGCAGGAACAGGAACACGGCCGCGCCCGACTGCCGGCGGGCGATTACGCCGTGATCCGGGTGCACGACGAGGGGATAGGCATTCCGTCCGAGAACCTGGACAAGATCTTCGAGCCCTTTTTCACCACCAAGAAGCTGGGAGACGGCACCGGGTTGGGTCTTTCGACCGCTTACGGGATCGTCAAGCAGATGGGTGGCTACATATTCGCCGACAGCACCGAAGGGACCGGCACCGAATTCACGCTGTATTTTGCGGCGCATTCGGCGGTTGCTCCGGCAACAGACCGGCCGGCAGCAGATGGGCCGGCAGCAGACAGGCCGGCAGCAGACAGGCCGGCAGCAGACAGGCCGGCAGCCGCAACGGAGAGCGATCTGGTCTCGATCCGTCCCGCCTCTGCCGCTGAAGCGGCTCGGAGCGCGGCAAGCCGGCGGCGGCGCATGCCCGCTGCAACAGTGCCTGGCGGCGACGGATACGAGGCGCTGTCCGCCGGGGGCGTTGATGCTGCGGCGGACAGGACGCGCCAGGCGCAACGGGGTGCGCTGGCGGGCGCGGTTGTGCAACCGGCATCAAGGGCCGCACCCGCGGGATCGGCGCCCGGGGGGGCAGGGACGGCGGGGGTACAGGCACCTTCCGCGACCAGGGCGGCGGCCCTGACGGCCATGGATGAAGCCGCGGCAACGGGCCAGACCGATCCTGTTTTCCAGATCGGCCGCGCGCCTGTCGGCGGCTTGCGGACGGCTCGGCGCCTCGGCGGGGCCGACAGTCCGGGCGGGACGGTGCCGGCCTTCGAGGCGGAGCACAGCCCCGGATACGCCGATGCTTGTGCGGATCCGCGGGCGGCCGTTCTGGGTGATTCCGTGGTTGCCGCCGCTGATGGCACTGCGGGGGCGATTATCGGCGGGGTCGCTCCCTGCGGCACGCCCGCGGATGGTGTCGAGGCTGCCGCTTTCGGGATTGGTGCGGCTGTGGCGGCAGAGCCGGACAAAGACCGGTCTGGCGACGAAAACCCGGCTCGGGGCGCTGCGGAGCCAGAACGTGACGGACCTCGCGCAACGGGGTCTGGTGCCGACGCCGGGACGGCGCTTCCGGCACATGCTCGCCGGTTGGCTACAGCGTCGACGACCGGACCGGCGGCGGGGTTGCCGGCACCGGGTTTGCGCAGCGATGGCGGCGCGGGCGGGGCCGTGCCGGTGCGTGAGGGCGGGGCGACGGTGTTGCTGGTCGAGGACGAGGCGCCGGTGCGGGCCTTTGCCGCGCGCGCGCTGCGTCTGCAGGGGTATCGGGTGATCGAGGCCGAAAGCGGCGAGCAGGCGCTGCAGTTCCTGCAGGAGGACAGGTTGCAGGTGGATATCTTCGTCTCGGATGTGATCATGCCGGGCCTGGACGGGCCGGGCTGGGTGGCGCGGGCGCTTGCCGAAAGGCCGCAGACGCCCGTGGTGTTCATGTCCGGCTATACCGAGGACAGTCTGAGCGCCGCCTTGTCGCGCACACCTGGGGCGGTGTTCCTGGACAAGCCCTTCAGCCTGACCGGCCTGTGCCAGACCATCGAGCGGCGGTTGCAGGGGGCGCCCGGTGCCCACCGCCACTGAGCCTGGCCCCCTGGCTGCGGGGGCAGCAAGGGCCGTGGCGGCGGCCCGGCAAGGGCCTGGTCGATCGGGTTGGACGAAAAGGGCGCGCCCCGCGAACCGAGAGCGGCAAGGCGTTTATCGGTGCGGTGGCTGTTCATGAGGCGGGCGGGAGCGATGCGGATTGCGTTGCATTCGCCCTGTCGGCCTGCCACCGCCACCATGGGCCTCGGAACCTGGAGGAGGATGGGAAGCGGCGAACAGGGGGATGGGCGCAAGTGACACGTGAGGCAATGTCGGGGCAGGCGATGCAGGGGGGCAATGTTGCGAAGGCCGACAGGATGACGGTGCGCGCTGGACCTCGTGGTTGCGACGCGCGGTGGCGGAAGGAGCGGCGGCGCGAAACAGGCGCTGCCAGCCAGATTGTCGGGGAGGTTCGGTTGAGGCCGGTCGACACGACGGCGGCGTCGCGATCCGGCGGGCAGGGCGAGCGAAAACGAGGGGCCGCTGCGGCTGCCGAGGGTGCGCGCCGACAGGGGATGGCAGGGCAAGGGGGCGCTGCCCCCTCTTGGCCTGCGGCCAATTCACCCCCGGGATATTTGGAGAGCAAAGATGAGACGAGCGATCTGGGCGCCCCGGGAGCGGGGTAACTGGCCGGGATGGCGGGCGCAGCGGCGGGCGGCGCGGGTTCTTGTCCGCGACGGAACGCGCTGGTCCGGCGGGGCGCGGGCAACCGGTGTGCTGTTTGCTGCGCCCTTGTCCCGGGCAGGGGGCTGTGTTGCCCTGGTGCTTTGTCTGTGGGGCTGCGGCACGCCGTCGGTGCTGATGGATCCGAGCGCCGAACAGCGGCGGATCGGGCCGGATGTGTTTCATGTACTCGTCGAAGGTGACAGCGCGACGGTGGCCAATTTCTCGACCGGTATGAACCTGATGCTGCGGGTCGAGGAGGGCGCGCGCGCGGCGGTCGAGGAGGTGAGCGGCTGCGAGGTGGTGCGCATGGTGAAGTTCGACGCCATCAATCGCTGGCAAGCCCGGCTGCGTTGTCCGCCGGGTTGAGTGACCGCGAGGCGTCGAACCCGCGCTGCCAAGGCGGGCCACCCGGGGCCCGCCCTGGCAGCGAGGGCGTGCCGGTGATGCGAGGGCGTGCCGGCGATGCGGGGGCGGTGGCGGCGATGCGGGGGCGGTGGCGGCTTGTGCGGATAACCGGGCCGGCTGCGGTGCAGAGGTGACGGGGTGCGCCGGCCTTGGCCTGTCGCATGCGCGGGATCGCCGCGCAGCAGTTCATGGCGCATCGCGCGTCGTGAATGCCGCAGCACCCTCAGGAAGATGCGTTTTCGCCTAGCATTGCCGCGCCGCATTGGTTAGGTCTGGCCGCGTTCCGAAACAGCGACCGGTCAGCCCCCATGTCTGCGCTCAAAATCCAGCAAGGTTCGTCCAAACATTCCGCCTATGACCTGCGCGATCCTTTCTCCGACGTGGTGGAAGCGCATACGCTGGCGGTGATCGTCGATAACGAACCCGGGGTGCTGGCTCGGGTGATCGGCCTGTTTTCGGCGCGCGGCTACAATATCGAGAGCCTGACCGTGGCCGAGACCGACCACGAGGGCCACCGCTCGCGCATCACCATCGTCACCACCGGCACGCCGCAGGTGGTCGATCAGATCAAGGCGCAACTGGGCCGGATGGTGGCCGTGCATGCCGTGCATGACCTGACCGCCGAGGGGCCGCATGTGGCGCGCGAACTGGCGCTGCTGAAGGTGGCAGGCAAGGGCGAGGCGCGGATCGAGGCGCTGCGGCTGGCCGAGATTTTCCGTGCCAATGTCGTCGATTCGACGCTGGAGAGCTTCGTCTTCGAGATGACCGGCGCGCCCGAGAAGATCGACGCCTTCGCCGATCTGATGCGCCCGTTGGGGCTGACCGAGATTGCGCGCACCGGCGTGGCGGCACTGGCGCGCGGGGCGACCGGGCAGGGCTGAGGCGCAGCGTCGGAAGCGGGCGGGAGACGGGCCTTTGAAGGCCCGTGAAGCGCGTTCGAACGCGCTTCACCCGCGCAGGCTCAGGCGGCGCGCCAGCAGCAGACAGGCCAGTGCCATAAGCGCGCAACCCAGCATGCCCAGCGTCACGGATAGCGGTGTGCCGTCGAAGGTGCGCGCGATGGGCGTGGCGATGACGGCCGCTGCCATGGTGGAGACCCCGCCCATGACCGAGGCCGCGGTGCCGGCGACATGGCCCAGCGGTTCCAGCGCCATGGCGTTCATGTTGCCGAAGATCATGGCGATGGTGGCGAATTGCACCAGCATGAGCAGCATGAAGGGAACGAACCCCGCCCGGTCCAGCCAGATCAACCCCAGCATGACCAGCGCCCCTGTGGTCTGTGCCAACATCGCGGTCACCACCAGCCGGTGCATGCCCAGCCGCATCACCAGCCGGGCGTTGAGCAGGCTGGCCGGGATCGAGGCCAGGGCGATTGCGGCGAACCACCAGGGGAATTCCGCGGCGCGCCCGTAGGTGATGTCGAACAGCATCGGCAGCGTGGCCAGCCACACGAACATGCCGGCAAAGCCGAAGGACAGCGCGACCAGCAGCGCCATCACCCGCCCGTGGCCGGCAATTTCGGCGAGCGTGGCGGCAAGCGCGCGCAGGTTCAGGGGCCGGCGGGCGGCCGGTGCCAGGGTTTCGGGTTGGCGCAGGGCCAACCACAGGCCGGATGCCGTGCCGAAGACCAGAAAGCTCCAGAAAATCGCGCGCCAGCCGAAAAGCGCGGCAATGCCCGCGCCGATCAGCGGCGCCACCGCCGGTACCAGGATGAAGACCGCCATGGTGAAGGACATCACCCGCGCCATCGCCCGGCCAGAGAAGAGGTCGCGCATCATCGCCTGCGTCACCACCCTTGGCGCCGCCGAACCCAGCCCCTGCACGAAGCGCGCCAGAAGCAGCATCTCGATGCTTTCCGTCAGCGCCGCCACCGTGGCCGCGCTCATGTAAAGCGCGATGCCCCACAAGATGACCCGCTTGCGCCCCAGCGCGTCCGACAGCGGCCCGGCCAGGAAGGTGCCCAGCCCCAGCCCCAGCACGAAGACGGTGATGACCAGTTGCGCACGCCCCGGGTCGGCGGGCGAGAGATCGCGGCCCATTTCCACCAGCACCGGCAGCATGGCGTCGATGGCGAAGGCGACGGTGGAAAACAGGAAGGCCGCCAGCGCCACGAATTCCACCTGTGACAGACGTTGCGCGGCGGGCTCGGCCGCCGGGGGGCTGGTGGCGGTCATGCCCGGCCCGCCAGATCGTCCAGCACCCGCAGCCAGAAGGCCGGTTCCTGCGCGCCGGTGATCACATACTGCCCGTCCAGGATGAAGCCCGGCACGCCGCGCAGGCCGCGCTCGCGGATCGCGGCGTCGCGGGCGCGGATCTCGGCCATGTCATTCTCGCCCGCCAGCAGGGTTTCGACCAGCGCGCGGTCCATGCCGGCGCTTTCCGCCAGGTCGGCGAGCGTGGTGGGGTCGCCGATATCACGCCCCTCGTTGAAATAGGCGCGGAAAAGGGCGCTGACGACCGCCGATTGCCGCCCCTCCAGCCCCGCCCAGTGGATCAGCCGGTGGGCGTTCAGCGTCGATGGCGTGCGGGCGATGCGCGACAGGTCCATCGGCAGGCCCGCGCCCTCGGCCGCCCGCTGGACGGGCAGATAGGCCTGAACGACCTTTTGCTGGTCGCCGAATTTCGCCTCCAGGTATTCGCGGCGGTCCATGCCTTCGGCCGGCATCTCGGGGTTCAGCATGAAGGGCTGCCAGGTGATGGCGAAGGGATGGTCGGGCCGGATCTCCAGCGCCGCGTCCAGCTTCGCCTTGCCAATATAGCACCAGGGGCAGATGGGGTCGGAGTATATATCCAGCGGAATCATGTGCTTGTCCCCCATTCCTGCCGCAACCGGCGGCGGTCCAGCTTGTCGTTGGCCGCGCGCGGCAGCGCCGACATGGCGCGGTAGAGGCGGGGTTGCTTGTAGCGCGCCAGATGCGCCTGCGCATGGGCCTGCAGCGCGTCCTCGCCCGGGTCCGCGCCCTGCGGCGCATAGGCCAGCGCGATCACGCTGACCCCTTCGCGCACCGGCAGTTCCACCGCCGCGCTTTCGGCCACGCCGGGGTGGGCGTCGAAGGCGCGTTCGATTTCCAGCGGCGAGACGCGGTAGCCGCCGGCGTTCAGCATGTCGTCGTCGCGGCCCAGATAGGCGATGGCGCCGTCTTCTGCCATCACCGCCATGTCGCCGGTCAGGAACCAGCCGCCTTGCAGCCGCGCGGCACTCTCCTCTTCCGCGCCCCAATAGCCCAGCATCAGCCCCGGATCGTCCGCCGCCACCGCCAGTTGCCCCGGCGCCCCGCGCGCCACCGGCTGGCCGTCATCGCCCAGCACCGCCACCCGCCGCCCCGGCTGCGGATAGCCCGCCGTGCCCGGGGCCGCCGGGCGGGCGGGGCTGGCCGAGATATAGGTGGAAACCTCGGACATCCCCAGCGCCTCGTAGACGGCCGTGCCGGTGGCGGCTTCCCAGGCGGCGCGGGTTGGATCCGGCAGCTTCTCGCCGGCCGAGAGCCCGTGGCGCAGCCGGGGCAGGGGCGGCACCGGCATCTTCAGCAACTGGCGATAGACGCCGGGGGCAGCGGCAAAGATCGTGGCGTCGAAGCGTTTCATCAGCAGGGGCAGTTGCGCGGGCTCAATCCCCGGCTGCGGGATCAGTGCGGTGGCACCGATCGCCCAGGGGTCCATCAGTCCGGTGCCAAGCGTATAGGTCCAGTTGAAGGCGCCGGCATGCAACAGCCGGTCGTCAGGCGTCAGCCCGTACCAGCCGTCCCACATCATCCGCCGCGCCCAGATGGCGCGATGTGCATGCATCACCGCCCGCGGCCGGCCCGAGGAGCCGGAGGTGAACACCATATAGGCCAGCCGGTCGGGGTTGCCCCGGTCCCAGTCGCAGGGCGGCAGGGCTTGCCAGCGGGTCAGATCAATGGCGGGCAGGACGCGCGCCGCGTGCTCGGGCAGCGCGATCCCGTCGCCCGCCAGCACGGCGGCAGGGTTCAGGGCGGCGGCCATGGCGGTGATCTCGGGCCCGGTGAGTTGCGAGGAGCTGGGCACTGGCACCACCCCCACGGCGATAGCGCCCAGATAGGCGAGCGGGAAATCGACGGTGTTGCCCAGGCGCAGCAGCAGCCGGTCGCCGGGGGCCAGCCCCGCGCGCAGAAAGCCGGTGCCGATGCCGCGCACGGCCTCTGTCAGCCGGGCGTATGACCAGCGCTCGGCCCCGGTCAGGCGCAACACCTGCAGGGCGATGCGGTCAGGTTGCGCCGCGCCCCGGGCCAGCACGTATTCGGCCAGGTTGAAGGGCGCGGGGCAGGGCGCAAAGGGGCGATGATCGGCGAGCGAGAGCATGCCGGTGGTGCTACGCGCCGGGGCCGGGCAGGGCAAGGGGGGGGCAGGCGCGCGGGCAGGGCCGGGTGCGCCAACGTGCTTTCTTCAAGCACGTTGCAAGCGCCTTTCTTCAAGGCGCTTCTTCCCCGGCAGACTGGACAGCGCGCCGACCGCGCCCTATCGCTTCCCCCATGTCCGACCAGCAGCCCGACCCCCAGCCCAACCCCGCCATCCTGCGTTTCGCGCGCGAAAACGGCGCGGCGGCGGTGGTGCAGCCGGTCGATCTGGCCGCCCGCGTGCGCGCCCTGCGCAAGGAACGCGGCTGGACGCTGGAACAGGCCGCCCAGGCCGCCGGCATGGCGCGCTCGACGCTCTCCAAGATCGAGAACGGCCAGATGTCGCCTACCTTCGAGGCGCTGAAGAAACTGGCCGAGGGGCTGGGCCTGACCATGCCGCAGCTCTTCACGCCCCCGCGCGCGCAGGCCCCGGGCGGGCGCATGACCCATACCCGCGCCGGCATCGGCGAGGCGCATGTCACCCCCACCTATGAGCACGAACTCCTTGCCCAGGGCCTGACCCGCAAGGCCATGCTGCCCTACCGCGCCCGCATCCGCGCCCGCCGGCTGGAGGAATTCGACGGCTGGGTGCGCCATGACGGCGAGGAATTCCTCTATGTGCTGACCGGGCAGGTGCGGCTTTATACCGAATTCTACGCGCCCCTGGACATGAGGCGCGGCGACAGCGCCTATTATGACGCCTCGATGGGCCATAACGTGGTCAGCCTGTCGCCCGAGGATGCGACGATCCTCTGGGTCACCTCGCTGGGCTGACTTGGTTTCCGGCTGATCAGCGCATCAAGAACGGGCGGGCAGAACATCCTGCCTTGCGCGCAATTCATACCGTTTCCGGTTGATCGCTTCGGCAGGCGCGGGGGGCGGGGTGACGCGCCTTCGAAGGCGCGTGCGAACGGGCCAATCACAAAGCCCATTCTTCACCATTGCGCATGCGACCCGAGCCAATCAACCGGATCTCGTATCAGGCGGATGTCGTATGCGGGTGGGGGTAGCGGCGGCGGATGCGTTATCCGCCCGCAGCCAGGAACACGTTCTGGTCTTGCCGGTCGATGGTGCGGTAGCCGTGGCGCGCGGCCAGATCCTGCAGGAACGGCTCGGCGGCCAGGTCGGCGCCGCCATGGCCTTCCAGCACCAGCAGCGGCCGGCAGCGCGCAATGGTCTCCGCCGCGCCCTGCAAGGCGGCGATCTCGTGTCCCTCGGTATCCAGCTGGATCAGCCCCACCGGCCGCTCGCCCACCACCGCATCGATCGGCAGGATGCGCACCGTGTCGAACCCTGCCGCGCCCCCCCCTGCGGCGCCGCCAGCGCCCTTCGGGCCCGGCGCGATCCGCGCGCCCCCGCCCAGCGAGCGGCCCTTCTTGTCGCGCGTGCGCATCACCAACTCGCCCGGTTTCTCGCCCATGCCGGCATGGGTCAGCGTGCAGTTGGTCAGCGCGTTCAGTCCGCAGGTGACGCTGGCGCAGAGGTAATTCACCGTCACCGGCTCGAACCCCCAGACCCGCGCCCCCCGCGCATTGGCCATCCGCGCCAGGCAGGGCAGGAAATCGCCGAAATAGGTGCCGCCGGTGACGATGTCGCCGCCCGCGTAATGCGCCTCGATCGCCTTCAGAGTCGCCGCCTCCCACACACCGCCGCGCAGGACGGTCAGCGCGCAGGGACGGTGCAGGGATTCGACGGGCACGCAATACTGCCCGAAGCGGTTGCGCGCGATGTGATGCCTCAGTGCCGTGCCAACCTGCATGCCTGTCTTGTTCCTGTCGTTGGCCTGTTACCTGCCAGCGCGCCCCGCCCTCGGCGGCGACGGGGGGGGGCGATGGGGGGGACGACGGCGGTCAGTCTGCCGCCGGCGCCTCGACGGGCATCGGCTCGCGGTCGCGCAGATCGGCCAGCGCGGCGGTGAACCCCATCAGCGAGACCCGCGCGCCGACCACCTGATCGGGCGCCGCGAAGGGCCGGAACAGGACGAAGGCATGCGAGCCGAGGCGCATCGCCTCGACCTCGTCCTCCTCCAGCCCCAGCAGCGCGATGCAGCCGATCTGGTTGCACACCTGGAACGGCTCCTCGCGCAGATCGCCCTCATCGCCGATCTGCCAGGCCATGCCGGGCAACAGGAAGGTCTCCAGCGGCGCGGTCACGGTGGCGCCAACCTCGAATTCCTCGCCTTCGGGCAGGATGGCGACCGAGATTTCGGCCAGCGGGTTTCCGTCCTCGCCCAGCAGAAGCTGATACATCTCGCACATTTCCGGCCCGTCCTCGGCGAAGCGGGTGCACAGGATCTCCCAGTCCTGATGCTCCGCCACGACATAGGGTTCGCCCAGTTGCGGCTGCCGGGGCTCTGCGGGCGGGGTCGTTTCCTGCGCCGCCAGCGGAAGGGGAAGTGCCAGCCCCAGCGCCAGAATGCCGGTGCCCAGAAGGGGGTGAAGTCGCATGGTCATGCCTCAGCTTTGACGATTTGGCCGAGCGGTAGCAGAAACCGGCTGGCCTGTCAGCAGGAAGCTGGCGCGGCGCGTTGCGTTGCATCGGGGTCGCGCAGATGTCATCTGCCCATCTGCAACAGCCCCCCGGAAATGGCGAAAAGGGCCCGCAAGCTGGACCCTTTTCAGTCTTTTCTCCCTGTCGGACTGGCCGACTTGTTGTGAGCCGGACGCTAGAAAGAAACCCGGCATCAGTCAACGGAAAAATACTTTATGACCCGGTATTGTAGGTCATGCCCCGGGCGAGGGGCATCGGGGCCCGGATCGCGGGCGCGAAGCAGTGGATTGGCAGGGGCGGTGGCATCGGCTAGGCAAGGGCAGGATTGCGGGCGGGCAGCGGAGGTGGTGAGGGGCGCATGATTGATCGTGACAATCTGGGCGAGCGGCTTTTCATCGGCGGCGGCGGGCCGCAGCAGAACGACCCGCAGGAAATGCTGTTGCGTCTGGCCAACCGCCACGGGCTGATCGCCGGGGCCACCGGCACCGGCAAGACCATCACCATGCAGATCATGGCCGAAGGGTTTTCGCGTGCCGGCGTGCCGGTGTTCCTGACCGATGTGAAGGGCGATGTCGGCGGCATGGCCACGCCCGGCACCGCGCGCGATGCCTTCGCCCGCCGCGCGGCGACCATCGGGCTGGCGGATGTGGGCTATGCCGCCTGCCCGGTGATCTTCTGGGATCTGTTCGGGCAACAGGGCCATCCGGTGCGCGCCACGGTGGCCGACATGGGGCCCTTGCTGCTGTCGCGCGTCATGGACCTGACCGAGGCGCAGGAGGGCGTCATCAACATCGCCTTCCGCATATCCGACGAGAACGGCTGGCCGATCCTGGACCTGAAGGATCTGCGCGCGATCCTGGCCTTCATGGCCGAAAATCGCGCGGAACTGTCGGCGCGCTATGGCAATGTCACCACCGCCTCGGTCGGCGCCATCCAGCGCCGGCTTCTGGTGCTGGAAAACCAGGGTGCGGACATGTTCCTGGGCGAGCCGGCGCTGAAGATCGACGATCTGATGCGGCAGGCACCGGACGGGCGCGGCTATGTCAGCATCCTGCATGCCGAGCGGCTGATGAACACGCCCCGGCTTTATGCTACCTTTCTGCTGTGGCTGCTGTCCGAACTCTTCGAGCAACTGCCCGAGGTCGGCGACCCGCCGAAGCCGAAGCTGGTGTTCTTCTTCGACGAGGCGCATCTTCTGTTCAACGGCGCCCCGCGCGCGCTCGTGGAAAAGATCGAACGGGTGGCGCGGCTGATCCGGTCAAAGGGGGTGGGGGTGTATTTCATCACCCAGAACCCCGACGATGTGCCGGACACGGTGCTGGCGCAGTTGGGCAACCGGGTGCAACACGCGCTGCGCGCCTTCACCGCGCGCGACGCCCAGGCCCTGCGCCGCGCCGCGCAGACCTACCGGCCCAACCCGCGTTTCGATACCGAGGCCGCGCTGCGCGATGTCGGCGTGGGCGAGGCGGTGACGTCC
Source organism: Paracoccaceae bacterium (assembly GCA_007120685.1). Classification (GTDB taxonomy): domain Bacteria; phylum Pseudomonadota; class Alphaproteobacteria; order Rhodobacterales; family Rhodobacteraceae; genus Pararhodobacter. The sequence continues at coordinate 15,358 of SKNG01000463.1, forward strand.
ATGCTGGAAGATCGCGGCGCGCCGGGGATGGTGGAGCGCACGCTGATCCGGCCGCCGGCCTCGGCCATGGGGCCGATTGCGGATGCGGGGCGGGCGCAGGTCATAGCGTCCTCGCCGGTGGCGGGGGTCTATGACACCGCCATCGACCGCGACAGCGCGCATGAGATGCTGGCCCGGCGGGCCGAGGACGCCGCCCGCGCCGCCGAAGCGCCGGCCCCGGCGGCGGCGGAAGAATTTGCCCAGGCGCGGCGCTACGAGCCGCCGGTGCGGGCCTCCGGCGCGCGGCGGATCGGTGGGGCGGGCGGGGGCGCGCGCACATCGGGGCAAAGGGCGCCGGCCCGGTCCGCGCGCAGCGACAGCCCGGTGGATGCCTTCGCCAAATCCTTCGCCCGGCAACTGGGCACGCAATCGGGCCGGGCGCTGACCCGGGGCGTGCTGGGCACGCTGTTTCGCGGGCGCTGACGGGGCCGCATGGCAGCACCGGCAGATACACCGCCGGCGGCGGGGCTGGAGGCAGAGATCGCGCGCCGGGTGCAGGGCATGCAGCAGGCGCGGGGCCAGCAGGCGCGGGTGGTTGCCTTCACGCATGACGGGCGGCGGCTGTGGCTGAAGCGGGCCGAGACCCGGTTGCCCTGGCGCCAGCGGCTGCAGAAGGGTGACCCGGCCCGCGCGCTGCGCGCCGATATCGAGGGGCTGCGCTTCATGGCGCGCCACGGGCTGCCGGCGCCGGAAATCCTGTCATCCGGGCCGGGGGCGCTGGTGATCGCCGATGCGGGCGTCCCGCTCTACAGGCTGTTTCAGCCGGGCGCGTCGGGCGCGGAAGAGCAGGCAGCAGCGCTGGTCTCGGTCATGCAGGCGCTGGCGGCGCTGCACGCGGCTGGCGGGCGGCACGGGCGGCCGAAGCTGCGCGACATCTGCTGGGACGGCGCCCAGGCGCGGCTTATCGATTTCGAACGCTTCCGCGCCCCGGCGCGGCCGCGCGACATGGCGCTGGACTGGTTGATGCTACTGCATTCGCTGCTGGAGGAAGAGCGCGCGGCAACGCCGCTTTTCGTTCAGGCGGCACAGGTCTGGCTGGACAGGGCACCCGCCCCGGCCATCGGCGCGGCACGGCGGCAGGTGCGGCTGTTGCGCCTGCTTGCCCCTTCGCTGCGGCCGCTGGCGCGCAGGCGGCCGGAAAACAAGGAAATCATGGCGCTGCTGGCCTTGCCCGGCGCGTTGAGCGGTGTTCTGACGTGACGGCCGCGGGTGGGGCGTGGGGCGCGGGGCGCGTCCCGCTGCGATCACTCGGCCGGTTTCTTTTCCGCCTGGGCGCAGAACATGTCATAGACCAGCGCGATGGTCCGGGCCACGCGCTGGTCACCCAGTGAATAATACATCGCCTTGCCCTCGCGCCGGCACTGCACCAGCCCTTCCAGCCGCAGCCGCGCCAGTTGCTGGCTGACCGCCGCCTGGCGCGACCCCAGAAGCTGCTCCAGCTCCGTCACCGTCTTTTCGCCCGAGGACAGGAAACACAGGATCATCAGCCGCCCTTCATGCGCCAGCGCCTTCAGGAAGGCGGCGGCATGCTGGGCCTGCTGGATCATGTCATCGGCCGGCACCGCGGTGCATGAAGAGCCGCCCTGATCGGCCTGGGCATCGGGGCGGGGCGTGGTGGTCTCAAGCTCGGCGTGAAGGGCCATCGGCGGTGTCTCCGGTTGGCGCGGCGATGAAGGCTTGGCCGCTGGTTTCCGCTACAACGATCCGCAGCGCAGCTGGGGCGAGAAGCCACGGGGGCGAAACGCCATACTATCCGCTGTGTTAGTCTATCATTCAGCGATTTGAATGTAAACTAGGGGCTATCGCCGGCCGGATCAAGGGGATTGCCTGCCGCAGGCGCCATCACAGCGCGGCATCGGCGCCGTCTGCCCAACAAAACGGCGCGCCAGCCATGCCAGGCGCGCCGTTTCACACTTCGTTGCCGGCAAGGCGGGGCAGGGCGGCTGCGCGCCGGCGGCCCGCCTCCAGCCCGCCGCCCGGCGTTACTGTTCGATCTCGGGCTGATCCTCGCTGGCGCCGCCCAGATCGTCGAACAGCTCGGCGATCTCGAACTCCGCCGCGGCCTCTTCCTCGGCGGCCAGTTCCTGGATCGACTTGCCCGAGGCCTGCAGCGCCGCTTCCTCGGCCGAGCGGGCGACGTTGATGCTGACCGTCGCCTCGACCTCGGGGTGCAGCACCACCATCACCTCATGCAGGCCCAGCGTCTTCACCGGGCCGGTCAGCACCACCTGCCGCTTGTCGACCGAAAAGCCGGCCGCAATCAGGGCGTCGGCGATATCGCGCGGCGTGACCGAGCCGTAAAGCGCGCCCCCGTCCGAGGCCGAGCGGATGATGACATGGCTGGTGCCGTCCAGCTTGTCGCCCAGCGCCTGGGCTTCCTTGCGGGTTTCCAGGTTGCGGGCTTCCAGTTGCGCCTTCTGTTCCTCGAAGGCGGCCTTGTTGGCTTCGGTGGCGCGCAGCGCCTTGCCCTGGGGCAGCAGGAAGTTGCGGGCATAGCCCTGCTTGACCTTCACCACATCGCCCATCTGGCCCAGCTTGGCGACCCGTTCCAAAAGAATGACGTCCATGATCGGGGCTCCTTACTTCACGGCATAGGGCAGAAGCGCCAGGAAACGGCCACGCTTGATGGCGCGCGCCAGTTCCCGCTGCTTCTTTGCCGAGACGGCGGTGATGCGCGACGGCACGATCTTGCCGCGCTCGGAAATGTAGCGCTGCAAGAGGCGCACATCCTTGTAGTCGATGGCGGGTGCATTGTCGCCCGAGAAGGGGCAGACCTTGCGGCGGCGGAAAAACGGTTTCGTGGCCATGATGTCTTTCCTCTCGCTTACCGGCGCCGATCGCCGCGGTCGCCGCGTTCGTCGCGCTTCTGCATCTGCACCGAGGGGCCGTCCTCATGCGCCTCGACCTTGACGGTCAGCACGCGCATCACGTCGTCATGCAGCCGTGCCAGGCGCTCCATTTCCTGCACCGCCGGGGCCGGGGCATCGGTGCGCAGGAAGGCATAATGGCCCTTGCGGTTCTTGTTGATCTTGTAGGCGAGCGTCTTCAGGCCCCAGTATTCGGTGCCGACGACCTTGCCGCCGTTGTCGGAAAGCACGGCCGAGAAATGCTCGACCAGCCCTTCGGCCTGCGCATTGGAAAGATCCTGACGCGCGATCATGACATGCTCGTAAAGCGGCATGCTGTCTCCAGTCCTGTCTGGGCGCGTGTCAAAGGGTGGCCGGTTTGCCTGCCGCTGGCCACCCACGAGGGAACGCGCCGGATCAAGGGATTGCGACAGGTGGCGTGCCAATACACCGCTTCCGCCCCATGGTGCAAGGGGCATCGCCGACGCGCTTGATCGCGCGCACCGGCAAAGTGTTGCGCATGCAACGGCCGCCGGATTGAGGGAAGGCGGCGATTCTGGTATCCTCAAGCGTTGCGTCGTTTCGGTCTGCCATGGAACGAGGCCCGGAATGTGGAACAGGCTCTTCGACAGATTTCTGCGCCGCTTCGTGCGACACGGCACCCTGCAGATCACCTATCCGGATGGTTCCAGCCGCCGCTTCGGCAGCGGCCCGCCCGAAGTAGGCGTGACCATCCGTGACCCCGCGCTGATGCGCCGGCTGATGGTCAACCCGGCCCTGGCGGTGGGCGAGGGTTATACGGATGGCACCCTGACCATCGAGGGCGATGACCTGCGCGGGCTTCTGGAACTGGGTCTGCGCAACCAGCAGCATGGGCCGGCGGGGTTGATGCAGGGACTGGCCCAGGCAATGCGCAACGCCGGGCGGCGGCTGGCGCAGTTCAACCCGGCCGGGCGCGCGCGGCGCAACGTGGCGCATCACTACGACCTTTCGGGCGCGCTCTATGATCTGTTCCTGGACCAGGACCGCCAGTATTCCTGCGCCTATTTCGCCGATCCGGACATGACGCTGGAGGAAGCGCAGGCGGCAAAGAAAGCGCATATCGCGGCAAAGCTGCGGCTGCAGCCCGGCATGCGGGTGCTGGATATCGGCTGCGGCTGGGGGGGCATGGCGCTGACGCTGGCGCGCGATCACGGCGCGCAGGTCACCGCGATCACGCTGTCGGAGGAACAACTGGACGTGGCCAGGGCGCGGGCGCAGAACGCGGGGCTGGATGGGCGGGTGCGGTTCGAACTGATGGATTACCGGGCACTGGCGGGGCGCTTCGACCGGATCGTCTCGGTGGGGATGTTCGAACATGTCGGTGTACCGCATTACCGGCGCTATTTCGGCTGCATCCGGGACCGCCTGACCGACGATGGCGTGGCGCTGATCCACACTATCGGGCGGGTGTCGCCGCCGGGGTCCACAAACCCTTGGATCGCGAAGTACATCTTTCCGGGCGGCTATGTTCCGGCGCTTTCAGAGGTGATGGCGGCGGTGGAGAAAGAAGCGCTCTGGCCCTGCGATATCGAGGTCTGGCGGCTGCATTACGCCGAAACGCTGCGCCATTGGCACGACCGGTTCATGGTCAACGTCGACCGTGCGCGGGCGCTTTATGATGAGCGTTTCTGCCGGATGTGGCGTTTCTATCTGGTCGGGGCGGAACAGACCTTCCGATTTGCCGGCCAGACGGTTTTTCAGCTGCAACTGGCGCGGCAGCGCGATGCGGTGCCGCTGACGCGGGATTATCTGTACCCGGCCGCAAGCGGTGATCTGTTGCGCGCGGCAGAGTGATTGATCACCGGCTGCCGCTGCGCACCAAATCCCTTGCAACAAGGGATTTGCAAAATTGTTTCTTCAACAATTTTGGTTGCGCCTGATCATGCCGTTGCGGCCTCGATCGCCTTGGCGAATTCCGCCTTCAGCGTGTCGATATCCTCCACCCCCACCGAGACCCGGAAGAAACCTTCGGTGATACCTAGCGCAAGCCGTGCATCCTCGCCCATCCCGCGGTGCGAACTAGACGCCGGGTGCGACAGCGTGGTGCCGATATCGCCCAGCGTTGGGGCGAAGGCGATTCGCGGCGCGGCGCCGGTCAGCGCATTGGCCGCCGCCCGCCCGCCCTCGATCTCGAAGCTCAGCATATGCCCGCCCCGCGCGCCCAAGAGCGCCACGGCGCGGTTGTGGTCGGGGTGGTCGGGCCGCGTCGGATAGAGCACGCGGCGCACACCCTGCAGCCCCGCCAGGTGATCGGCCAGCATCGCCGCATTCGCTTCGGCCCGGTCGTAACGCAATTCGAAACTGTATAGCCCGCGTTCGGCCAGCCAGCAGTCAAAGGGGCTTGGCGTCATGCCGGTGGTGACCGCGAAATCGTAGATCGCACGGCGTACTTCCGGATCACGCGCCGCAACATAGCCCAGCGTAGCGTCGGAATGGCCCGCCAGGATCTTGGTCACCGAATGGATCACGATATCGGCGCCATGCTCGAAGGCCCGGATGCCGCGCGGTGTGGTGAAGGTATTGTCCACCGCCAGCAGGATGCCGCGCGCCCGCGCCATCGCCGCGATCGCGGCCAGGTCCGCCACCCGCAGCGTCGGGTTCGACACCACCTCGATCAGGATCATCCGTGTCTCGGGCCGGATCGCGGCCTCGAAGGCCGCCGCATCGGTCGGATCGGCCAGCCCTGTGGCGATGCCGAAGCGCGCCAGATCCTGGTTCATCAGCCGCAGCGACCGGCCATAAAGCTGATCGCCCCCCAACACGTGATCGCCCGCGCGCAGCACCCCCATCAGCGCCGCCGTCACCGCCGCCATGCCCGAGCCTGTGATCAGCCCCCGCCCCGCCGTTTCCGGCACCTCTTCCAGCGCGTCGATCCTTGCGGCCAGCACATCGGCATTCGGATGCCCTTCGCGCGCATAGGTGTAGCCAGGCGCAGTGCCGCCATATTGCGCATCCAGCGTATCGGGGTCGGGCGAGGCATAGACGACCGAGGGCTGGATCGGCGTGCCCAGCGGGCGCGAGGCGCTGTCGGGCCAGGGAACGGGGCGCATCAGGCTGGTGGGGCGGTCGGACATCGGGCCTCGGGGGTGGAGCGGCGGGCATGCGCTGCGCCGGGAATACCGGGTGCTGCGCGGCGGCGGATGGCGCGTTATCTGGCATGGCCGGGCGGCCTGCGCAAGCCAGTCCCGCCCCGGTCCCGCCCCGGAAACACCCTGCGCCTACCGCGCCGCCTGTTGCCTTTTGTGTCCCGAACCGGGCATTCTGACCGCTGGTATGATCCGGAAAGGGAGCAACCTGGATGAGCCATCTGACAAGCGCGCTGGCCCGCCATGTCTGCACCCTGACGCCAGAGGCGCTGCCCGGCGCGGTACGCGACCGCACCGCGCTTCTGGTGCTGGATCTGTGGGGCATCATGCTGCGCGCCCGGTTCGAGGCGGAGTCGACTGCCAGCTTCATCGCCACGCTGGGCGCCCTGGGGCTGGACCAGGGCGCCTCGCGCGTGGTGGGCCAGGCCCAGGGCTGCACACCCTATGGCGCAGCGCTCCTGAACGGGTCGCTGGCGCATTCGCTGGATTTCGACGACACGCATGCCGCCGGGTCGGTCCACCCCGGCGCGCCGGTGATCCCGGCGGCGATGGCCGCCGCACAGATGCCCGGCGCCGATCCCGCCGCGCTGCCGGCCGCCATCATTGCCGGCTATGATGTGGTCTGCCGGCTGAGCATGGCGCTGGTGCCGTCAACGCATTACGAACGCGGCTTTCACCCCACCGCCACCTGTGGCGTCTTCGGCGCGGCGGCGGCGGCAGGGCGTGTGCTGGGGTTTGAGCCGCCGCGGCTGGAGGCGGCGCTGGGCCTGTGCGGCAGCATGGCGGCGGGCTCGATGCAGTTTCTGGAAAACGGCGCCTGGAACAAGCGCTGGCAGGTCGGCGCGGCAGCGGCGAACGGCCTGGCCGCTGCCTGCGCCGCGCAGCAGGGCTTTGTCGGGGCAGCCACGCCGCTGGAAGGCCGGTTCGGCTTTCTGCATGGCTACAGCCCTGCGCCGGTTCCCGAACGCGTGACCGAGGCGCTGGGCCAACGCTTCGACATCATGGAGACGGCGGTGAAGCCCTATCCGGCCTGCCGCTACACCCATGCCGCAATCGACGGGCTTCTGGCGCTGCGCGCGCGCCACGCGCTGGATCCCGCCCGGATCGCCGCCGTCACCATCGGCCTGCCGGCGCCCGGCATCGCCCTGACCGGCGTGCCGGTTCAGGCCAAGCGGCGGCCGGTCAGCGTGGTGGACGGTCAGTTCTCGATGCATTTCACCGGCGCGGTGGCGCTGCTGACGGGCGGCTTTGTCTGGGACGATTATGGGCGCCATCTGGGATGCGCGCGCGTGCAGGCGCTGGCCGACCGGCTGGAGGTCATCAACGATCCGCGCGTCGAGGCGCTTTATCCCCGCCGCATGGCCGCCTCGGTGCGTATCGAGACCACGGCGGGCGCGGTGCTGGAAACGCTGGTGGAGATACCGGGCGGCGAGCCGGAGACCTTTCCCGATGAAGCCGGCCACAAGGCAAAATTCGCCAGCCTGGTCGGCCCGTTGATGCCGCCCGGCGCCGTGGACGCCCTGACCGAGGCTGTGCTGCAAGCCGGCAGGGGCGGGGATTTACGCCTGGCCTTCGATCTGTCGCTGCCGGAACCGGGCAGGGCAGGGTACGCAGCAAAGGCCGCGGGACGGGCGCCGGCACAGGCCGACAGCTAGGCGCGCGCCAAAGCACCTGCACGCCGCCGGCCCTGGCTGGTTGCCGCAGGCAGGGCCCGCCCCGGTGCGGTTCAGGCGAATTCCTGCAGATTACCGATCAGGACGCTGACGAGGCCGATGTCGGCGGCATCCTCGGTCAGGTTTTCGAAGCGACGCCCGGTTTCGACCGTGGTATTGTTCCGGCCGATCTGTGACAGGTCGGCATCGGCATCCAGGAACACCCAGCGCGGTTCGGTCTGGCTGTTCAGCCCCACCGCCACGCGCAGGATGTCCAGCGCATCATCGGGCCGAACCCGGCCATCGCCGTTGAAATCGGCCGCCACGAAATGCAGCGGCGTGGGCGGCCCCCAGGAGGGCTGCAGCCCCACCGCCAGCCGCAGCGCATCCAGCGCCATGCCGATGTCGACATTGGCCTCGTCCCGCGTGATCGCGCTCATCGCCTCCAGCTGGCCGGAAATGCCCACGGGCAGTTCCAGCGAAAACGTCCCGTCGCTGCTGCTGGTCGTGGTGAATTCGCTGCCGTCATCGGCCAGGAAGATCAGTTCCACATCATCGCTCACCGTCAGGGAGGTGTCGGCGATGCTGCCGGTGATAAACCGGACCGGGCTTTCCTCGGGCAGGCCGGCGCCGATGACGGTGACGGTGATGGTCTCGCTGGCGCTGCCGTCGAAGCTGGTGACCGACAACGTCGCCGTCGCCTCCTCGCCCGCGTCGAGCGCCTGCACCGCGGGGCTGTCATTGTCCAGTACGAAGGCCCAGTCGCCGATAAGCGGGTCGAACAGGAAGCTGCCGAAGGGCGTTTCCAGGTCCTCGGCGTCGACTGTCTGGAACCGGTCCTCGCCCTCGTCGCGGTCGATCACCGTCAGTGAGCCGCGGAATTGCTCGGCGGTGGGATCGTCCTCGATAACCGTGCCGGTGGTATCGCCGAGGATCTGCGCCGGCATGTTCTCGATCGTCACCAGCCTTTCGCTGACCGGGCTGGTCAGGCCGCCCAGCGTGGCCTGGGCCGACAGGATGTGCTCGCCCGCCGGGGGCAGGGAATCGAAGGCGAAGGAGGTCTCCCACCCGCCGACGACGAGGCCTTCGTCGAGGGCCGTCACCGTCTGGCTGACATCGCCGAAGATCACGGTGACCTGGGCGCCGGGTTCGGCAAAGCCGCGCACATCAAGCCCGTCGGTCACGGTTTCGGGCGCGACCACGTCATCGACCCCCACCGGGGCGATTTCCGGCGCCGCGAGGGTGGCGGCGCTGACGGTGACGCTGCGTTCGGCGCTGGGGCCGGTCAGGCCATCGAGCGTGGCCTGGGCGGTGATGGTGTAATCGCCGGCCTCGGGGATGTCATCGGGGCCGAAGCTGGCCTGCCAGGCACCCCCGGCATCCGCCGTGACGGTCTGCGTGGCCTCGGCGAAGGTGACCGCCACGGTGGCGCCGGGGGCGGCACTGCCGGTGACGGTGACGCCCTCGGCGGCCGCATCCGGGTCGATGACATCGTCGCCGGCCACGGTGTCGATGACCGGCGCTTCGGGGGCCTCGGGGGCGGCGCTGACGGTGACGCTGCGTTCGGCGCTGGGGCCGGTCAGGCCGTCGAGCGTGGCCTGGGCGGTGATGGTGTAATCGCCGGCCTCGGGGATGTCATCGGGGCCGAAGCTGGCCTGCCAGGCACCCCCGGCATCTGCCGTGACGGTCTGCGTGACCTCGGCGAAGCCGACCGCCACGGTGGCGCCGGGGGCGGCACTGCCGGTGACGGTGACGCCCTCGGCGGCCGCATCCGGGTCGATCACATCGTCGCCGGCCACGGTGTCGATGACCGGCGCGTCAGGCGCGGCGATGACCGAGACCGAACGTTCGGCCACCGGGCCGTCCACCCCCTGCCGGCTGGCCTGGGCGGTGATGGTGTAATCGCCCAGGTCGGGGAAATCCTCGGGCGGGAAGGTGACCTGCCAGGTGCCATCGGCCCCGGCGGTGGCGCTCTGCGTGGCGCCGTCCAGCGTTACCGTTACCGTGACCTCGGGCTCGGCCGTGCCGGTGACGGTCAGCCCCTCATCGGCATCGGCGGCGTCGATCAAATCGTTGCCGGCCACCGTGTCGATGACCGGCGCCTCGGGCGGCAGGCTGACGGTTACCGCGCGTTCGGCCAGCTGGCTGTTCAGCCCCTGCCGGTTGGCCTGGGCGGTGATGGTGTATTCGCCCGTCCCGGGGATATCATCGGCACCGAAGCTGACCTGCCAGGCGCCATCGGCCCCGGCGGTGGTGCTTTGCGTGGCGCCCTCGAATGTCACGGTGACCGTGACCTCGGGCTCGGCCGTGCCGGTGACGGTCAGCCCCTCGGCGGCCTCGTCCGGGCCGATCACATCGTCGCCGGCCACCGTATCGATCACCGGCGCCGCGGGCGGGGCGACGAAATCGCCCGGGTCCAGCGGATCGACCGCGAAGGGCGTGGCGATATCGACCACGCCGCCGGCCAGATCATCGGCCACGGCGCTGCTGTCGCCGCCCCTGTCCGCAGTGCCCCAGGTGACGACCGATCCATCCTCCTTCACCGCCGCGAAGGTCCAGAAGCCCGGATAGACCGCCACCACGCCGCCGGCCAGTTCATCGGCCACGGCGCTGCTGTCGCCGCCGCGTGCCAGCGTGCCCCAGGTGACGACCGAGCCATCCTCCCTGAGCGCGGCGAAGGCGGTCTGATTGGCATAGAGCGCCACGACATCGCCTTCCTGCAACGCCGCCGTCGCGCCGCCGGTGTTGGCGGCCTGCGAGCCGCCCCAGACGACGACCGTGCCATCCTCCATCAGCGCCGCGAAGGCCTGCGGGGTGGAGACCATGGTCACCACACCCTCGGACAGCGCCTCGGAGACTGCCGCCGAGTTGCCGCCGCCCGAGGCCCAGCCCCAGGTGACGACCGAGCCGTCCTCCTTTACCGCCGCGAAGGCCGTGTTCGTGTTGTAGATGTCCACCACGCCGCCGGCCAGATCGTCGGCCACGGCCGAGGTATCGGCGCCATAGGTGGCGCTCTGGCCCCAGGCGACGACCGAGCCGTCCTCCTTCAACGCCGCAAAGGCGCGACCGGTGGAATAAAGCGCACTGACCCCGCCGGACAACTCATCCGACAGCGCCGAGGAGTCGCCGCCATAATCCGCTATCCCCCAGGTGACGACCGAGCCATCCGCCTTCAGCGCCGCGAAGGCGCGCTCGGTCGAGGCGATGGTGACCACGCCCCCGGCCAGATCATCGGCCACGGCGCTGGAATTGCCGCCCCAGGCGCCCCAGGTGACGACCGAGCCGTCGGCCTTGATCGCGGCAAAGGCGTTCTGGGTGGAATGGATGGTGACCACGCCGCCGGACAGCGCCTCGGCCACGCCGGCGGAATTGCCGCCCTGGCCCTGGTTGCCCCAGGTGACGACCGAGCCGTCTTCCTTCAGCGCGGCAAAGGCGGTCTGGGTGGAGAAGATCTCGGTGACGCCGCTTTCCAGTGCCGCGGCCACGGCGCTGGAATCGCCACCGAGTGACTGGTTGCCCCAGGTGACGACCGAGCCATCCGCTTTCAGCGCGGCGAAGGCGCTGTTGGTGGAATAGAGCGCCTGAACGCCATCCTGCAACTGGTCCGATACATCGGCGATCAGCGTGGTGCCGGTGAACTGGGACACGGAATAGACACCCGGGTCGCCGCCGCTGCCTTGCGTGCCCCAGGTGACGACCGAGCCATCCGCCTTCAGCGCGGCCACGGCAAAGGTGTTGGGATGGGCGCTGCCCGTGCCAGATCCCCAGATCCGTCCGTTGCCGATACCGCTGAATTGATCCTGATCACCGGGCATGGCCATTCTCCTGTAACACAAATTATTCCAATGACGCGGCGTAAACCTATCTTATGCAACTTGATTCGGAAATGGGGTTGCCCCTGCCAGCTGCTCGCTTTTTTTCGCGAATGGGCGCGGAATTGCTCGCCCACCCCTCCGCCCGCACCCTAAGCCCCCGGTCCCGTCCACACCGGCCACTGAGCACCGCCCACTGAGCACCGCCCACGAAGCGCGCCGGAAAACACCTCGGGCTACGGGCCAGCAGACGGCCGGACCCTTGGGCTGCATGCCTGTGTTCGGGTAAACAACGGCCCGTGCCGGCAAGTGATCAGGCGCAAGGGTGACAGCACCGAAATGATCTGAGGTGAAGAGGGCACTTCCCTTCGCCGTTGGGTGCTGACGGGCCGGAGCAATGACAATTCTCAGACCGTTTCTATTCTTGATCAGCCGGCGTCGATTTGCGTGATACGGGGCAAGCCGCTAAGAACGCGGCCAAAGAAAAGGGGATGAGAGCGTGACCTTTCTGAGAATTCTGCTGCTATGGCTTGGCCTTGCCTTGCCCGCATCGGCGCAGTCGCTGTTTTCGGCACAGGCGGCCGATACCCCGGCCTCGGGCGTTGCCGCGGCACAGCTTATCGAGATCCTGCGCGACGATGCAGCACGCGAGGAACTGATCCGCCAGTTGCAGGCAACCGCCGAGACCCCGGCCACCGCCGCGCCCGAGGCCGAACCGGCAGCACAGATGTCACTGGCCCGACAGATCGCCGAATATACCCGCGCAGCGGCCGAGGGGGTGACCGGCCAGATATCCGACGTCATCGCCTCGGTCACCACGGTGGCCCTGGCCCTGACCGATACGGGCGCGATCGACTGGGCGGAACTGTCGGCGACGGTCAGCGCGCTGGTGCTGGTGGGGGCGGTCACGCTGGGGCTGTTCCTGGCGCTGCGGCTGATCGGCAAGCGCATCTTTTCTGCCATGGCCGCCAGACAGGCCGATGGGCGGTGGTTTCTCTCGCTGGTGCTGATCGCCGGGTCCAGCCTGGTCGATGCGCTGATCATCGTGCTGGCCTGGGCGGGCGGCTATGCCTTTGCGCTCTATATCGGCGAGGCGGGTGGGATGGATTTCCGCCAGAGCCTGTTCCTGAATGCCTTTCTGCTGGTGGAACTGGTCAAGGTGGCGCTGCGCGGCGTGCTGGCACCAGGCTTCGGCAGGCTGCGCTTCGCCCCGATGAGCGACGAGACGGCGGCCTACTGGTATTTCTGGTCGTCGCGGCTGGTCAGCCTGCTGGGCTATGGCATTCTGCTGGTGGTGCCGATCGTCAATGCCGCCATCTCATTCGCCGTGGGGCGCAGCGTGGCGGTGCTGATCGTGGTCACCGCGCTGCTGATCGCCATCCTGATCGTGCTGCAGAACCGCGCGCCCGTGGCCGAGGCGTTGCGCGCGCGCCACCGCCGCGAGCCCGAGGATGTCATCGGGCGCATCGAGGCCTTCTTTGCCGGTTTCTGGCACTGGCTGGCCATTGCCTATCTGGTGACGCTGTTCGTGGTCTGGACGGCCCGGCCGGCCGATGCGATGCAGTTCATGCTGCTGGCGACGCTCAATTCGGTGGTCGCGGTGGTGCTCGGCGTGGTGATCATGGCGCTGATCAGCCGTGCCATCACCGGCGGGATGCGCCTGCCGGCGGATATGCGCCAGACCCTGCCGCTCTTGGAGGATCGGCTCAACGCCTTTGTGCCCACGATCCTGCGGGTGCTGCGGGTGCTGGTGGCGCTGGCGGTGCTGATCGCCATCGGCCAGGTCTGGCAGGTGATGGATTTCCTGGGCTGGCTGAGCACCGAGGTGGGCCGCGACATGTCCTCGCGCGTGATTTCGGCGGCGCTGGTGGTGCTGATCGCGCTGGCTGTCTGGCTGGCGCTGTCCTCCTTCATCGAATACCGGCTCAACCCCGATATCGGCCGCGTGCCGACGGCGCGGGAACGCACGCTGCTGGCGCTGTTTCGCAATGCCTTCACCATCGCGCTGGTGATCATGGCCGCCATGCTGGCGCTGTCGCAGCTTGGCGTCAACATAGCGCCGCTCTTGGCCGGTGCCGGCGTGCTGGGTCTGGCCATCGGCTTCGGCGCCCAGCGGCTGGTGCAGGACATCATCACCGGCGCCTTCATCCAGGTGGAAAACGCGATGAACGAGGGCGATGTGGTCACCGCCGGCGGCACCACCGGGGTGGTGGAGAAGCTGACCATCCGCTCGGTCGGCCTGCGCGACCTCAA
>SKNG01000200.1 GCA_007120685.1 Paracoccaceae bacterium
ACCCACCCACCCCGCGCCGCCGCAGTGGCCGGGCGGGCGCGTCAGGCGGGGTCACTTGGTCAGGATCAGCTTGCCCGCACGGGTGATGCGCAGCACGTAAAGCTGCTCATCGAGCGTGATATGCGCCACGCTGCCGCCGCCGGTGAGCAGGCGCGCCTCATGCAGGGGCGTGCCGCTTTGCATGCAGCCGGGCAGGGCGCGGGGCGTCTGACGCTCGGCGCTGCCATTCGGCGCGTCGGGGTGCCGGAGGGTCGATTGCGGGTCGGTCATTCGGCGTTGCATGGTTCAGCCCCGGCTGCCTGATCTGGTTTATCGGTTTCGTGCCGGGCTTTCCGCGCCATCGATGGCCGGTTCGTGGCTGGGCGCGTTATTTCTGACATAAATAATCAGAATTAGCAAGCACCCCCCGCCCGCATGCCGGCCCGCTCGCTTGACGCCGCCATGCCCGCCCGCTACCCCGCCTTCAGGCCCTGCGCGACACCGCGCCGCAGCCAGAGGGGGCGCCAACCGCCATGACGCGACACGCCGAGACACCGCCGCGCGGCGCCCTGCCGACCACCGAGATGGCCAATGCCTTCGTGGCCTTCCTCTTCGCCGCCTCGGCGCCGGTGGCGATCATCCTTGGCGCCGGCATGCGCGGCGGGCTGAGCGAGGCCGATCTGGCCAGTTGGATCTTCGCCGCTTTCGCCGTGAACGGCGCGCTGACCATCGCCCTGTCATGGCACTATCGCCAGCCGCTCGCGTTTTTCTGGACGATCCCGGGCACCGTGCTGGTGGGCCAGGCATTGCAGACGCTCAGCCTGGAAGAGGTCGTCGGCGCCTATCTGCTCACCGGGCTGCTGCTGCTGGTCCTCGGCCTCACCGGCTGGGTGCGCGCGGCGATGGCGCGCATTCCGATGCCGATCGTCATGGGCATGGTGGCCGGGGTCTTCGTGCAGTTCGGGCTGGACTGGATCCAGGCCTTTGCCGAGGAATTCCTGCTGGTCGCGGCGATGAGCGCCACCTTCTTCGCGCTCTCGGCCACGCCGCGGCTGCAAAAGCGGCTGCCGCCGATGATCGGGGTGCTGCTGGTCGGGCTTCTGGTGTTGCTGGCGCAGGGCAGCGGGCAGGACGCCGCTGATGGCGCCTTCGACAGTGGCCGCGTGCTGGCCGCGCCGGGCTTCTACGCGCCGCAATTCACGCTGGCGGCGGCGGTCGAGCTGGTGCTGCCGCTGACCATCACGGTGATCGCCGCGCAGAATGCGCAGGGCATCGTCATCCTGCGCGCCGCGGGGCATGCGCCGCCGGTGAACGCCATCACCAATGCCTGCGGCGGGGCCTCGCTGGTCACCGCCTTCATGGGCAGCGTGTCGACCTGCCTGACGGGTCCGTCGAACGCCATCCTCGTCTCCAGCGGCCCCGTGGCGCGGCACTGGATCGCGGCGGTGATGCTGGGGGTACTGGGCATCGGTTTCGGCGCGGTGGCGCCGCTGGTGACGGGGCTCTTGCTGGCCACGCCGATGGCCTTTGTCGCCACGCTGGCGGCGCTGGCGCTTCTGCGCACGCTGCAGGGCGCGTTTCAGGCCGCCTTTGGCGAGGGCTTTCCGCTGGGCGCGCTGATCGCCTTCCTGATCACGCTGGCGGGGATGCCGGTGCTCAATATCGGCGCGCCCTTCTGGGGGCTGGTCTTCGGCGTGCTGGCCAGTTTGCTGCTGGAGCGCGAGGCGTTCCGGCGCCAGGGCTGACCACAGGCACCGGCGCCCGGCCCGGGCGTGCGGGGTGGGTGGGTGGGAGCACGGCCGGGCCGGGCGCTCTTACCTCGCCAGCCGCGCGCCGGGGGCGATGATCGGCGCCGATGCGTTCAGCTTTTCGATATCGAACCCCGCCGCCGCCTTGTAGCCGGCCATGAACGCGGCGCGCTCGCTGGCCGGGAACACATCCTCGATATCCTCGAAATGCCCGCCGCAGCGTGCATCGACGATATCGAGCATCCCGAACGGCCCGGCCTGCCGGTTGCGAAGCACCAGCTCGGAAACCGGCGCGTGCAAGTCGGCCTCATAGGCGGCCAGCGCCGCCGGGCTCAGCCCATGCGCCAGCAGCTTCGCCCCGATCACGCGCGCATCCACCACCGCCTGGCTGGCCCCGTTCGACCCGGTCGGATACATGGCATGCGCCGCATCGCCCATCAGCGCCACCGGCCCGTCAACCCAGAACGGCGCCGGGTCACGGTCGATCATCGGGTTTTCATAGGCGACATCGGCGCCGCGCAGCATGGCCGGCACGTCCAGCCAGTCATAGCGGAAATGCTCGAAATGATGCGCGAAATCCTCGATCGCCACCTGCCGGAACCAGCCTTCGGGGCGTTGGCCCGGATCATCATCGACGGTGAGTTCGGCAATCCAGTTGATCAGTGCCTTGCCCTCGCTGTCGGGGTGCGAGATCGGATAGATCACCATCCGGTGGCGATGCGTGCCCAGCCCCAGAAAGGATGAGCCGGTGCGCACCGGCACATCGCGCACCGTCCCGCGCCACATGATCACGCCGCCCCAGCGGATCGGCGGCTGATCGGGGTGCATCTGCGCGCGCAGGCGCGAATGGATGCCATCGGCGCCGATAAGCAGCGCCCCGCGCGCCGTTGAACTGCTGCCATCGGCATGCGTGATCAGCGCGCTGACGCCGCCCGCGTCCTTTTGATAGCCGGTGACACGCGCGCCAAGCTGCACCGCCTGCGGCCCGG
>SKNG01000234.1 GCA_007120685.1 Paracoccaceae bacterium
GACACCCGCCAGCTGTTCAAGGGCAGCTTCGAGCGGTTCCGCAACGGCACCTGCGATTACCGCTTCCAGACCCCGGACGGGCAGGACGACCGCGGCACCGCGCCCCATGCGGATGTGGGCGCGGCCATCGCTGCGGTGCCGCAGGCGCTGGCGGGATGCGGGATCGACGATATCCAGGCCGTCGCGCACCGCATCGCCCATGGCGGCGATCTGTTCCACGGGCCGGCGCGGCTGGACGAGGACATGCTGGACCGGATCGAGACGCTGACGCCGCTTGCCCCCCTGCACAACCCGCCGGCGCTGGAAGGCGTGCGGCTGGCACAAGATGTCTGGCCGGATCTGCCGCAGTTCGGCGTCTTCGACACCGCCTTTCACCTGACGCAACCCGCCCGCGCCACCACCATGGCCGTGCCACAGGCTTGGCGCGAGGCCGGGCTGCGCCGCTACGGCTTTCACGGCACCTCGCACAAATATGTCGCCGAACGCGCGGCGCAGGCGCTGGGGGTGGCACTGCGGGATCTGCGGCTGATCTCGGTGCATCTGGGCAATGGCGCCAGCATCTGTGCGGTGCATCGCGGCCAGAGCCTGGACAGCACCATGGGGCTGACGCCGCTGGAGGGGCTGGTGATGGGCACGCGGCCGGGCGATCTGGACCCCGGCGCGCATGGCTTCATCGCCCGGCGGCTGGGGCTGGGCCTGGAGGATATCGAGGCCGCGCTTTATGCCGAGAGCGGGCTGAAGGGGCTGACGGGATCGTCCGACATGCGCGATGTCGAGGACCGCGCGGCCGCGGGCGACATGGCCGCGCAGCAGGCGATCAACATCTATGCCTACCGGGCGCGCAAGTATCTGGGCGCCTATGCGGCGGCGTTGGGGGGGCTGGATGCCGTGGTCTTTACCGGCGGGATCGGCGAGAATTCGGCCTCGATGCGCCGGCGCATCTGCGACGGGCTGGAATTCCTGGGCCTGCGGCTGAACCATGACCTGAACCAGGCGGTGCGGCTGGAGGGGAGTGCCGCGCCGCAGATTCAGGCGCTGGAATCGCGCGTCTCGGTGCTGGTGACGGAAACCGCCGAACAGTTGCAGATCGCGCGCGAGGTGGCGGCGCATCTGCGCGCCGCGCCGCGCCGCGCGCCGAAGCCCATCCCGGTGGCAGTATCGGGCCGCCATGTGCATCTGAGCACCGAGGCGGTGGCGGCGTTGTTTGGCGAGGGCTATGAGCTGACCCCCGGCAAGCCGCTGCGCCAGCCCGGCAACTGGGCGGCGCAGGAGCGGGTGACGATAGAGGGGCCGAAAGGGCGGATCGAGCGGGTGGCGATTCTGGGGCCCTTGCGCGGGCGCACGCAGATCGAGGTGTCGCGCACCGACAGTTTCGCGCTGGGCATCGACGCGCCGGTGCGCGATTCGGGGCAACTGGCCGGCACGCCCGTGGTGCGGCTGATCGGGCCGGCGGGGCATCTGGATACCGACGGGCTGATCGTGGCGGCGCGGCATATCCACACCAACCCCGAGGATGCGCAGGCGCTGGGGCTGGCGGAGGGGCAGTATGTGGATGTGCAACTGGGCGATGGCGGGGCGCGGGGGCTGACCTTTACCCGCGTGCTGGTTCGGGTGCAGAAGGATGCCTTTACCGAGATGCATATCGACACCGACGAGGCCAATGCCGCCGGGATCGGCCCCGATTGCGAGGGCGAGGTGGTGGAAGGCGTGGCCGCGCATCCGGTCAGCGCCGGGGATTGACGGCGAGGGAGGCGGGGGCGCTGCCCCCCGTCGCCTGTCGGCGACTCCCCCCGGGATATTTGAAGAGCAAAGATGAGGGGCGCGGGGTTCGGTGCCCCGGCGGGACGGAGCGCGGCTTGAACGTGGCGGGCAATGACGGCAGGGTGTGGCGCAGGGCGGGCCGCAGCGGCACGCCGTCAGACAGGGAGACCGCCATGAGTGCCGAGCGCCTGAACCCGCCCGAGCTTTACACATCCGTCGAGTTCGGCTTTTCGCATGCCGTGGTCTCTACCGGCGCAAAGACGATCCATTGCGCGGGCCAGGTGGCCTGGGACAAGGATCACAATCTGGTTGGCGAGGGCGATCTGGCGGCGCAGGCCGAACAGTCGCTCGCCAATCTGAAGGCGGTGCTGGCCGCTGCCGGGGCGACGCCTGCCGATGTGGTGCGGCTGCGCACCTATATCGTCGATCACACGCCGGACAAGCTGGGCACCATCGCCCCCGCGATGCAGGCCTTCTATGGCGATGCGATGCCGGCGGCCAATACCGTGGTCGGTGTCCCGGCGCTGGCCCTGCCCGGCTTCCTGATCGAGATCGAGGCGACGGCGGTGGTGGACTGACCCGGCGCGCTATTCGCGCGGAATCGACAAGGGCGCGACCGGCGGGCCTGCCGGCTCGGGCGCGTCCTCCAGCGCCTCGGCCTCGTCGAAATCGACGCCCAGCCGCTTGGTTGTCTTCGCGCCCAGCGCCCGGAGCGTATCTACCTGCGACAGCAGGTTGCCGCGCCCGCGCGACAACTGGCCGAAGGCGCTGTCATAGGCGGTCTGCGCCTCGGACAGCTTGCGCCCCACCGCCTCCATGTTGCCGACAAAGCCCACGACCTTGTCATAGAGCAGCCCCGCCCGTTTCGCGATCTCCTCGGCGTTGCGGTTGCGCCGCTCGGCGGCCCAGACATTGGCCACCGTGCGCAGCATCGCCATCA
>SKNG01000248.1 GCA_007120685.1 Paracoccaceae bacterium
CCGAGGTGGAGCGCTTCCGCCAGGCCGTCGGCGTGGAAGGGGTGCGCGCGGCGCAGGTGCGGATCGAACGCATCCTGAACGCCGCCATCCGCGAGGTGCTGGGCTCGGTGCCATCGGGCGCGGTGCTGTCGGAAGACCGCACGCCGCTGATGAACGAGATCCGGGATCTGGCGCGGCGCGAGGCGCGGACGCTGGGTGTCGACATCGTCGACGTGCGGCTGACCCGTACCGACCTGCCGGAACAGAACCTCGCCGCCACCTTCGCCCGGATGCGCGCCGAGCGCGAGCGTGAGGCGGCGGACGAAATCGCCCGTGGTAACGAGGCCGCGCAACGGGTGCGTGCGCTGGCCGACCGGACCGTGGTCGAGCTGGTGTCCGCAGCCCGGCGCGAGTCCGAGATCATCCGCGGTGAAGCCGATGCCGAACGCAACCGGATCTATGCCGAAGCCTTTGGCCGCGATCCCGAGTTCTTCGCCTTCTCGCGTTCGATGATGTCCTACGAGCGCGCGCTGCGGGGCGAGAATGCGTCGATGGTGCTGCGCCCGGACAGCGAGTTCTTCCAGTTCCTGCGCACCGATGGGCTGGACCGCAGCTCGATTGCCGCGCCTGCCGTGTCGCCCTCCGAGCCGCCGCCGGCGGCCGGTGACGACACCGGCACCGAGGCACCGGCGATCGTCAACTGACCCTGACCCGGCCGCGCCCGCCTTCACCGGCGGGCGCGGCTTTTTCCTGTCTGCCGGAAGACATGAGCACGATCAGCCCTCCAAACACCGCCACCGAACCAGCGCTGGAACCCGGCGAGAAGGTTCTGACGCGGCTGCAGGCCGACAGCGGCCGTTACTGGCGCGACCATGCGGTGCTGGCGCTGGTCGGCATGGCCGGGGTGGGTGGGGTGCTGTGGCTGATCGGCAGCGAGCATGTTGCCATCGGCTCGCTTGGGGCGGTGCTGGCCCTGGCTGTGCGCGGCGCCTATCTGTATTCCGAGCAGATGAAGACGGTCTGGCATCTGACCGACCGCCGGCTGGTGCTGCCCGACGGCAAACGCTCGGTGATGCTGCTGGAGATCGAGACGGTGCGGCGGCTGATGGGCGACATGCAGGTCATCACCAGGGGCGGCGACAAACACCTGATCAAGCACCTCGCCGATACCGCCGGTGCCGTGGCGCAGATCGAACAGGCCAAGGCGCGTCGCGCAAAGCGTGCGCGGAAGTAACGACGCGAAACGCGCGCGAAAGTAACAACGCGAAACGCGCGCGGCGATAGAAGTGCGAAACGCGCGGCGGGCGACGCGCTTCAAGAAACGCGGCATGACCGGCCCGCCGACAAATCGGCCACTCCCCCCGTAGCGTCCGGCCGCGCCTCTGGCTATAACGCGCTCCACCCCCTGTGCCCGGACCGCGCCGATGACCCTCGCCCCGCTGCAAGAAACGCCCCTGCATTTCGACAATGCCCGGCTGATCGACCCCGAAACCGGCACCGATTCGCCCGGCAGCCTGACCACGCAAGCTGGTCTGATCATTGCGCGCGATACCGCAGCCCCCCCGGGCGCCCGGCGGATCGATTGTGGCGGCAAATGCCTGGCGCCCGGGCTGGTGGACTGGGGCGTGCAACTGGGCGAGCCGGGCGCGCGGCACAAGGAAAGCTTCCGCTCGGCCGGGCTGGCGGCGGCGGCGGGCGGCGTGACCACGATGATCGCTCGGCCGGACACCGACCCCGCCATCGACACGCCCGAGGGGCTGGAATTCGTCCGCCGCCGCGCCGAAGCCGAGACCCCGGTGCGCATCCACCACATGGCCGCGCTGACAAGGGCGCGGGCGGGGCGCGAGATGGTCGAGATCGGCTTTCTGATGGATGCCGGCGCGCTGGCCTTTTCCGATACCGACCATGTGGTGCGCGATACCCGCGTGCTGTCGCGCTGCATGACCTATGCGCGGGGTCTGGGCGCGCTGATCGTCGGCCATCCGCAGGACCCGGGCCTCAGTAGCGGGGCGGCGGCGACCTCGGGCAAGTTCGCCAGCCTGCGCGGGTTGCCCGCGGTCTCGCCCATGGCCGAGCGGATGGGCTTCGACCGCGACATGGCGCTGGTGGAAATGACCGGCGCGCGCTACCACGCCGACCAGATCACCTGCGCGCGCAGCCTGCCGGCGCTGGAACGGGCCAAGGGCAACGGGCTGGATGTGACCGCCGGCGTGTCGATCCACCATCTGACGCTGAACGAATTCGATGTCGGTGACTACCGGACCTTCTTCAAGCTGACCCCGCCGCTGCGGTCCGAAGACGACCGCCGGGCGGTGGTGCAGGCGGTGGCAGATGGGGTGATCGACGTGATCGGCTCCTTCCACACCCCGCAGGACGAGGAATCCAAACGCCTGCCCTTCGAGGAGGCCGCGCCCGGGGCGGTGGGCTTGCAGACGCTGCTGCCGGCGGCGATGCGGCTTTATCACGCCGGCGCACTGAGCCTGCCGCAGCTGTGGCGGGCGATGGCGCTGAACCCGGCGCGGCGGCTGGGGCTGCCCTGTGGGCGGCTGGCCACGGGCGCGCCGGCCGATCTGGTGCTGTTCGACCCCGACGCGCCCTTTGTTCTGGACCGTTTCACCCTGCTGTCGAAATCGAAGAACACCCCCTTCGACGGCGCGCGGATGGAAGGCCGGGTGCTGGGCACCTGGGTCGGCGGCGCGTGGGTCTTTCCGA